>JBFEOQ010000019.1:0-25946 GCA_041550515.1 Thermoplasmatota archaeon
AAGTTTACTAAAAGCTTGTTTTGAAAGAATCCATATTTCGTTATCAATTTTAGCTTTAATGTATTCAACCGAAGGATTTATCCACATATTTGTAACGCCAAAAATTGTTTCAGGTCTCAATGTAGCAGCTGGTAGTATAACTCCATCAGGTAAAATAAATTTAATAACTGTAAATTCTAAAATTTCTGCATTACCACCTTTGGATATATCAGTTTCAGATTTATCAACAGCTACAGGTCCACAATTCGGACAAAAAGGTGCGAAATGTGGTTTTTTTATAAGTAAATTTTTTTCTTTAAGTTTTAAAAACTGCCAGGTTATAAATTTTTTATATCCCTCAGAAATCGTACTCATTATCCTAGAATAATCTATTAAAAAACCGAATTTTTTCCAATAATCTTCAACATAAACATTAGCAAAGTAATTTACTACTTCATTAGGATCTATAAGTTTTTTAATATATCTTTCATCTATTCCATATTCTTCTAATGACTTGATCGTTTGCTTGTCTCTTCTTTCTACTTTCTTAGCAAAACCAATTGATGGTATTCCTGTAGCGTGAAATCCAGCAGGAAAGATAACATCGTATTTTTGCATTCTTTTATATCTAGCAATTATGTCGCAATACGTGAAACCTCTCATATGTCCAACATGAAGATATCCTGATACACCAGGGTAAGCAAAATGTATAAAGAATTTTTTCTTATTTTGTTTTTTTGCTAAATAAATTTTATCTTCAAACCATTTTTTTTGCCATTTTTCTTCTATAGATATATAGTTATATTCATTAGAAACCATATTGTTAATCGATTTTGTGAATAATACTAGTTTATTTAATGGTTTTTCTGAAGTTTGACATTTTAACATTTTAATAATAATAACTAGTAATGTTTTTATATTACAATTTACAAAGTATAACATTAGAGGATTAAGAAAATGAAAATAGTAAGTGAAGTGAAAACACAACATGAACTTGATGAACTAAAAATAATTATGGAAATTTTTATAATAAATAATAGAGTAAAAGAATTAGCAAAACTTTCATAAATATAATTAACCTACTTTTTTTGTTTAATAAGAATAATTTTTAACAACTCACAGACCAATATTTTTTATCAAATAAACCATACATAATTTTTTAAAATAAAAAATATTTAAGTTGAAGCAAAGATTATGATTTAAAATTATTTAGTCGGTTTCTGATAGCATGCAAAGTCAGATCTCTGAAGAAACAAATACCTTTGATGAAAAAGAAATTCGAATAAAAGAATTAGAGAAAAAATTAAAAGAATTTAAAAAAAAACTAAATAAATTAAAAGAAGAAAATCAACTTTCTAAAGATTTAGGTATTAAAGTAGTTAACAATACAGTAGAAATTAACAGACTTTTAAATCATAAATCACGCTTTATTGATAATCTTGTTCATGATCTTGCAACGCCAATTACCCCATTAATATCTTTATTACCTATCATTAAAGATGAATTAAAAGATGAAAAATTAAAAGAATTTTTAGATACCTGTATTAGAAATGTAGAATACATAAAAAGAGTAATAAACAATTCAAGAGAACTTGCAGATTTAGAATCTTCAAATTTAATTTATAAAAATGAAAACCTTGCTGAAATAGTTGATAATATAATAAAAAAATATGGATTTATTTTAAAAAGTTATAAAATAGAAATTCAAAATGATATTGATAAAAATATAATAGTTAAAACTGAAAAGGAAAGACTTTTACAATTATTTGATCATATAACATCAAACTCTATAAATAGTATGTTAAATGGCGGTGTTATAAAATTTGATTCAAAAAGAATTAAAAAACAAAATAATAATTTTATACAAGTTACTATAAAAGATACTGGAGTGGGATTAACGAGAGAGCAAATAGACCATATTTTTGAAGAATTCTATAAAACAGATAATTCACGACATAAACTAGATTCAACAGGTTTAGGTCTCTCTATCTGTAAAGTAATTATTGAGAAGCATGGTGGAAAAATATGGGCAGATAGCCATGGCCCAGGAACTGGAACATCGATACATTTTACAATTCCTTCTGAATTGAGCATCTACTCACGTAGTTATTAGAAAGAAAAAATATAAAAGTTTAAAAATGAGAATATATTGCTGTGTTTTTGGGGAGAGGCAAATTATGCAAGAAAAATTAGAACGATATATAAACAATCAAAAATTTGGGAAATTAGAACTTGTTGATAGAGAAATTTTTTATTTATCATTTAATACAAGAGATAACTAAATATTGCTTAAAATAATATTGGATTTACTTAAAGTATTTGTTATTTATAATCAATAAAACAAACTCTAATTAGAAAATTTTTATATAGTGCTTAAAAATCATTATTTATATAAATTTGTATCATGTTAATTATTATTTAAATTAAAAAATAAAAAAAAGAGATTAGATAGTTGGTTTTATATTATTATTTGGTTTAGTATTTTTTCAAATAAAGGAAAATATTCCAATATCTTCTACAAAGAGTTATAGAGAACTTTAAATATTAGATTGTTGTTTTAAAAGTAAAGGGGGTAGAAAAATGAAGAAATTTTTAGTTGTAATTGGAGCTATTTTATTGATATTTATTATGGTTTCTAATGCTACTGCTGTACCACAGATACATAGTGAACCAATAATGAAAAATATAAGTAATGTTACACAGCAGGTTACATTAATTGAAGAGAAATCAGAATTTTATATTGAAAAATTAAGTTGTTTTTCTCCTAATATTCTACCTGAAGGTATATTTGATTTTATACTCGCTCTCATTCGTGCTATAATCAACAAGCTGATCGATTTAATAAACTCTTTAACTGAATTTTTTCAAGATCTTATGCAGCTCGCATCAGCTCTTATTGACGCAGTAAAAGCTCTCATCAACGTGATAGTCCAATTTATAGACCTGATAATAGGATTTTTCACTTCTGAAAACCCTGCAATTTTTCAATAAATATAACTTTTAAACTTTTTTTTTTTTTATTTTAATATAATCAAAAAATGGGTAACAAGTGTTCAATATCATAAAAAGAGGTTTATAAAAATAAAAATTTAATTGTTTGGATTTTTAGTTTAGATAAATTATTTAGCTTAGTTTTATATTTTTTCTATGAAGGTAAAACGCTGAAATATCTGGAAAATAAATTGTATCATTTGCTTATTGTTATAAATTTTTGGCATTATAATTGATAATGAATCTGACCAAACACTTTCAGCATTATGTACATCTTTTGCTTTTACTTTAACTGAATAGCTTCCCCGTATACTCCATATATGTGATACTTGGCAGGTATCCCCACTATTATAAGGACCAATCCAACCTGAATCCGTTCCATCATCCCAGTTAAACATATAATAAATTTGATCACCATCATCATCTATTGCTAATGATTCATAAGTATAAGATACTCCCACCATACCAGATGTAAGACCTATTGGTTTATTTGGTTTATTTGGGGGGTTATTTGCCGTAATTAAGATTGTTGCAGTAGGTGAAAAACTACTTTGATCTCCATTGGTATCTTTTGCTTTCACCTTAAACGTATATGTTCCAGGTGTCGACCAGGAATGCGAGATTTCTACAGGTTCACCAGAATGATAAAAAGCTGTCCATTCATCAACACTGTTATCATTGTTCCAATCCCATCCATATGAAACATCATCACCATTTGGATCAATTGAAGACGTCGCAAATGTGTAAGCAATATTGATTGCACCAGCCTCCGGTCCACTAGGTTTAGTAGGGATTTGTGGTGCGTTATTTTCACCATAAAACGCAGTAATTGAATCTGAACCGCAGAAATCAAAAATATCACAAAACGTGACAGTTACTTTTTGCGGACCTGGTGGAATATTAAAGAAACGAATACGGAAACCATACGATGTTCCACCTGACAGATTTTCACTTTTAATTGAAGTACCATATACACATTCGTAGAGATACTGCCAATAGTCCATACCATCAGGATCATATGCGTACCCCAACACTTCAAGATAATCAGTAGTAAGTATGGTTCCATCCTCAGGATAAGTGATCACCACAACAGGGTTATCAGTTAGAGACCTACAATCCAATGTAATGTCATCAGTTATGATTTCAGTTCTAATATCAAGGAAGGTTTCATGATTAAGTTTTTCACCTAACGATAAACTACTTGCTATTAACAATAAAAAAATACATAAAACTATGGTTTTTTTAGCTATATACATAATATTTCTTTCCTCCCACCTCTTAAAATATAATATAATATCTAACAACCTAACTTAAATGTTTCTTGAATAAAATTGATGTGTAATAAAATATAAAAACAATATAAAAAACAAAATGTAAAAACCTTAGTACCCTCCCTACCGATTAACAATTATATATTAATTGACTAGTTTGGTAAAAATATTTTCAAATCCTCAAACAATTATAAATTTTTAGAATCAACTTATACTACCCTCTTCCACCTCCGAATTAATATAAAATTAATTTAGTTTATATTTAAAAAATTTCAAAAAACGTAGGGAAAAATAAATATTAACAACATATTAAATTACTCTATTTAATCTAATTTTTATTAGATATGAAATATTAAAAACAACAGATAATCCTATAAATAAACCTTGTAAAAAATCAGTTAGTCCAGTTTCATCAAAACTATACTTAAATATTATTGCAAAGAAAATACAAACCAAACCAGCCAATAACAAACCTTCTTTTTTCTTAAACATTTTTATCATTCCATTTATCTTTATTTCTTAAACTATTTATCATTAAAATGATACCAAAAGCCATTATTCCAATAAAGGCTGGATTTCTTGTCGCAATCATTATTGCTATACCAGCACAATTAAATATAAATCCCAAATGAAAAAAAGCCTTATAATCTGTATCTTTTTTTTCCAACTCATTCATTAATTAAAATATTATAATGAGTATTGATTAAATCTTCTTATAGAAAAATTGTATATAAATTTAAAATATTACAAATAAAATAAACAAACGTACAAAAATCCCTCAAAAAAACAGTTATTTAGATATGGTTCTAAATTCTTATTCAACAGATTTAAAGTAGGGATATATATAATTAAATAATATTTGGTTTTTATTTAAAAACAAAATTCAAAACATTTTTAGTTTAATATTATTTGGTTTAGTATGTATTTTTCAAAGAATAAAAAAATGTTTAGTTTTATGATTCTTACAAGTTTATAAAAAATGGTCTAAATGCAAATTATGTGCATTCTTTTTTTATTTTATTTGCAATTCCAGTAATTTGAATTTTCCTAATGTAGAAAAGTTGTATAACTACTTTAAGTAACTCAAACATTGCTTAAAATAATATTTTGGATAAAATCAAATACTCCAAAAAAATCTAAACCTATAAGTATTAAAAAAAACACAATTATTACAAGTAAAATCTTAATTGTAAATTTTATTAATTTCCAAGCTATAATAACACCAATAATCAACAATAAAAAAACAAGCCACAAAGGTAATATAAAACCAAATATCGTTATTCCAATTAAACTCATTTTAATGACCCATAATCAATATAGTAATTGTTTTTTATAATTTTACTAAAAAAACAATAAAATTATTTTTTTAATTTTTCATCCAAAATATTCTAAAATAAGATAGTATATTACCTTTTTGTGTTTTTAGAAAATGAGTATATAAGAAAAGAAAGTATTGAAAAAAGAGAATACCAAATAAACATAGCAAAATCTGCTATAAAAGAAAATAGTTTGGTAGTTCTTCCAACAGGTCTTGGGAAAACAATAATAGCTTTAATGCTTATTGCAGAAAAACTTAAAACAAGTAAAGAAAAAAAAATATTATTACTTGCACCTACCAAGCCCCTTGTTTTACAACATGCTCAATTCTTAAAAGAATTTTTAACAATTAATAGTGAAGAAATTACTGTTTTTACCGGTGAAATATCTCCATTAAAACGAATGAATGTTTGGGAAAAATGTAGGATAATTGTATCAACACCTCAAGTGATTGAAAACGACTTAGTATCAAAAAAAATAAATCTTGAAAATTTTAGTCTAATAATTTTTGATGAAGCTCATCATGCAGTAGGTGAATATTCATATGTCTATATTTCAGAAATTTATAAACAACAAGGAAAAGAAAGATTAATTCTGGGAATAACTGCATCCCCTGGAAACGATTTAATAAAAATATTAGAAATATGTAGAAATCTAGATATTAAAAATATTGAAATTAGAACAAAGCAAGATATTGATGTAAAACCTTATGTACATGATGTACAGATTAAATGGAAAGAAATTCCACTCCCAAAAGATTTTGCATATACAATACAACTTCTTAGAAAAGCTCTCTCAAATAGACTTAAAATACTAAAAGAAATGAATTTTATTGATTCAGCGTCAATAAGCTTGGTGAATAAAACAAATCTTCTTGATGCTCAAAAAAGAATACAAGCTGAAATAAAAGGTAGTATTAAACCCTCTAAAGCCTTGTTTAAAGTAGCTTCTATACAAAGTGAGGCAATGAAGATACATTATGCTCTAGAATTAATACAAACACAGGGTGTAAATTCTATAAAAAATTATTTTAAAAGAATGACTCATGAAGCAAAATTAAAAGGAAGTACGAAATCTTCAAGAACTATTACTACAGATAATAATGTAATTGAAGCAATTGCTCATTTAAATTCATTAAATATAGAACACCCAAAAGTAGAAGAAATATATAAAATCGTAAAGCGACAGTTGCAAGAAAAACCTGATTCAAGAATAATAGTTTTTACACATTATCGTGATACATCCGCATATATATCAAATGAATTGAAAGGTATTAAACAAGCAAAACCTGCAAAATTTATAGGACAAGCTATAAAAAAAGATGACAAAGGCCTAACACAAAAGCAACAATCAGAGATTATAGATAGATTCAGAAAAGGAGAAATTAATGTATTAATCGCAACTTCCGTCGCAGAGGAAGGGTTAGATATACCCTCAACTGATTTAGTAGTATTTTATGAACCCATTCCATCTGAAATAAGAGCTATACAGAGAAGAGGAAGAACTGCTAGAAAAACGACAGGAAAAGTAATTATTTTAATTACAAAAGGAACACCAGATGAGGGATACTATTGGTCAGCTAAAAGAAAGGAAAAAAGAATGAAATCAGAACTTGAAACAATTAGACTTGCTTTAGGAAAAAGATTGGAGGGAAAAAATCCTTTTGAAAACATAAAAAAAATTGATAAAACAAATCAAAAAACACTTACAGATTATCCAAGAAAACAAGAAAATATAACTGTAATAGTCGATCAACGTGAATATCGGTCAAATGTTGTAAAAAATCTAGCAATTAAAGGAGTAAATATCCAGCCACAACATCTTGATGTAGGAGATTACATACTTTCAACGAGAATAGGTATAGAGAGAAAAAATACAGAAGATTTTTTAAGTTCGTTAATAGATGGAAAACTCTTCAGACAAATACAAAGGTTGAGAAATAATTATTCAAGGCCAATTTTAATACTCGAAGGTGAAAATTTATTCACACATAGAAATGTTAACCATAATGCAATATTTGGTAGTCTGGCATCAATTTCAGTAGATTATGGAATCCCGATAATGACAACAAAGGATGAAAAAGAAACAGCAAATCTAATAAGCATTTTGGCTAAAAGAGAACAAAAAGAAGAAAAAAAAGAGGTTGCTATACGTGGTGAAAAAATATCGATGTCTTTAAATGAAAGACAACAATTTTTAGTTGAAGGATTACCAAATATATCAGCAACCCTTGCTAAAAGATTACTTTTACATTTTGGAAATATCAGAGATATTATGAATGCTACTGAGAATGAATTACAAGAAGTAAATGGGATAGGAAAAAATATTGCATCAGATATAATAAAAGTACTAAATTCTAATTATCTTGATAAATAATTTTTACCAAATATTTAAATCTATATTTATTATACCTTGCTGAAAACAAAGAATGGTGATTACAATGTTATCAGATGAAAAAATTGCTCAAATTTGCGATGGATTAAATATGTTACATGAAGATAATTCAATTCCTCGAAATATACGAAGAAACGCTGAGGAAGTAAAAGAAACTCTTTTAAATCAAAAAAATCCACTCGATGTTCGTATTGCAACTGCATCATCAAGACTTGATGAAATGGCTAATGATCCAAATATACCTCTACATGGGAGAACTCTTATTTGGAATATAATGAGTCGGCTTGAAGAAATCGCCTAAAGTTTTTTTCTAAATATCAAGCTTCTTTGTTGTATTAGGAGTTGAAAAATTTATGATTAGAATTGGCCAAGCAGGAATACCATTATCATGTAAAGGTAGAACAAATAAAGATGGTCTTGTTTATACAAAAAATATTTTAGATTTAAATGCAATCGAATTGCAGTTTGTCCGTGGATTATATATAATGGGTGATGAAGAAGCTCAATTTATACATGATTTTGCAAAAGAAAACGATGTAGAACTACATGTTCATGCTCCTTATTATATAAACTTGGCTACTAATGATGAAGAATTAGATACTAGCTTTGATAAAATACTATATAGTGCCATCCAAGCAAATAGAATGGGAGCAAAAAGTGTTGTAATTCATCCAGGTTATTATGGAGAGGAAGGAGAAAAAAAGACTTATAAACGAATAATTAAAAATATTAAAAAAATTCAGGGAAATTTTAAAAAAGAAAAAATTAAAATTAAATTAGCTATTGAAACAATGGGTAAGAAAAAAGTTTTTGGAAGTCTTGATGAAATAATTAAAATATGTTCAGATGTTAAAGATGTTATACCAGCAATAGGCGTAGGACATATACATGCTAGAACTAATGGTGGATTAAAGAAACGTGAAGATTTTGAAGAAATTTTTAATAAACTTAAACCACTTAAGCTAAAACATTACTTAATTCATGTTACTGGAGTTATGTATGAAAATGGCAATGAATTTTATCATGTTCCTATAAAAAAGGGTGATATGCCTCTTATGCCACTAATTGATTTGATTCTTGATAATAATTATAATGTTACTTTTATCTCTGAATCACCGCTCCTTGAACATGATGCAGTATACATTAGATTACAAGTTGAGAAAGCTATTATGAAACGTACAGGAAAAGAGGAAGCAAATTATAAGGATCTCTCGGAGATTTTATAAAATGGGTGAGCATGTATTTAAAGAATCCATTGAATATATACAATTAAAAATTAAGGAAATTTTAGGAGAAGTTTCTGTTGAAGATATAAACGATATTAAAAAATTATTTTTTAAAACAAATCGTGTTTTTTTATATGGCGCAGGTCGCTCAGGTCTTGTTGCTAAAGCTTTTGCTATTCGTTTAGTTCATTTGGGTTTTCAAACGTTTGTAATCGGTGAAACAATAACAGCTCCTGTTCAAAAAGATGATCTTGTTATTATTATATCTGGTTCTGGTGAGACTATTCCCGCTGTTATGACTGCTGAAATCGCTAACAATTTAGATGCTTTTGTTGTATCAATTACAGGTAAAAAAGAATCAGATATAGCAAAATTCGCTGATATTACTCTTTATATTAAATCAACTTGTAATGAAGTAAAACGTAAAAAATATGCTCCACTCGGAACACTTTTTGAAGCTTGTGTTTGGATACTTCTAGATGGAATTACTGCTGAATTATTAGATCATAAAAAGGAAACTGAGGAAAATATGCGAAGCCGTCATGCAACATTAGAACAATAAAGAATATTTGTTTTGAATTTTTTTTTTAAGAATTAATACTTGTTAATATGCAGAATATCCTCAAGTTTTCTTTTAGGAACATGCAAAACTTCTTTTTCATCTCGATAATACTTGACAGAATCACTTATATCCTCGATAATAGACTTCTCTGTTCCATATCCTAATGCTATCACAGAATCAATAATAATTTGTTGAGGAATCTTAAGGTAATTTCGTATTTTTTCTTTATCAATATTACAAAGTATACAGCTTGAAATTCCCTCGTCTTCGGCACATAGAACTATACTTGATGCAGCAAAACTTGAATCACGTAAATACCAAGGATTTTTTATATCATTTACTAAAATAACAATATATGCTACAGGCCTTTCATTTAAAGATGGAGACCATTTTGGTTTAATATAACCTGCCCAATTTAATGCTTCAAATACTTTTGAGCATATCTTCTTGTTACTAACTATATAAAATTCAAGATTTTGAAGATTTGCAGCAGAGGGAGCCAGACGAGCAGCATTTACAAATTTTTTTAAAACATCTAAACTGATAGGAGTTTGTTTAAAACGTCGTATACTCCTTCGTCTAAGCATTATTTCATATACATGATTATTATCTATCATAAATTTTACCTTTGATTGTTTTATTTTCTTAATAAATGAAATATATTTTTTAATAAAAGAATTTTTGTTCTACCAACAAAATAAATAAACCTTTTTCCATTACAATAAAAATATAGGTTTTTAAAAAAATGGTAAAAAAAATTAGGACAATGAGGACCTTTGCAAGGACTGCTTCAAAATCAATGGAAAAAAAAATAGTAGATAATGCAAAAGAATTAATGGAAAATCCTTTTAAATTTTTACCGGAGTATAAAGATGAATATTCTACTAAATATTTTGGTAAATTAAAAAAAACATTAAACAAGGTAAACAAGGTTAAAAATGATGTAAACAAACTTGAAAAATTATCAAATAGAAAAGATATTTTGGGAGCAATATCAGGAGTTTTACTTATAGCTCATTCTAAAAAAGCTCCCTATCTCGGAGTTTTAAAATATAAAACAGGTGATATAACTTATGCACAAAGAGGGCGATCAGATAAAGAAATACAAGCGGGTATTCAACATTTTGACGATCCAGTTTTAAGATTATTATGTTTTAAAGATATAGCTTTAAAAAAAAATATTCATCTTTACTCTTGGGATAATGGCTTTATATCAACTGGTTTGAAACCATATCCTCCAAAAGAGTTTAGTGATTTTATTCTTGGAAAATTAAATTTGAATGTTAGTCAAAATATAATAACTTGTAAACATTTAAAACCAGAAATTGTAAAAGATAAACAAAATACTGATTTTGATTATCTAAGAATCCATTGGATATCAGCAGATTTAATCATTGGTCTTTGTAAGAGTTGTAGTAAATCTAAAAAAAATACAGTATTTGAAATTTCAAAATACATGATTGAAGCAAATGTATCAAAAGATTTTGAAATAACAGTAATGGAGCAGGCAATAAAGAATTTTTCAAATAAAGAACAAACTACAATAAATATACAAGAGTATCTATCTGGTGAGCTTTCAGATTATGATTTTATTAGTAGAAATATCAAAAAAAGACATCAAGCTGTTCAGGATTCTGATGAGAAATTGTTTGTTTTAAATGGTAAAAGCTATGGAGATGATATCAATAGTTTTGTTAATGATTTAAAACCGAAAGAATATGAACGAAGAGGACTTGAATTAATTCTTGAAAAAATTGATGAACCAGTCATTCTTGAAGATGTAACACCAAATAAGGTATTAGAAAAATACTGGAAAGGTAACGGTTTGGATGTAATAAAAGAAATTATCGATAATGATAAGATGGCTGAAAACTTTTATTTATTAGATGATTCTCCTTCTGAAATTTTAAAACTAGTTTTTAGTTATATTAAAAGACAAAAAATTCTATCAAAACTTCCTAAATATAATTCCTTACCGCCTCTAGCAAATTTTGTAGATAATGTTACCAGAACATATAAAACATATGGGGAAAAAATGGCACTTAGTGAAATTAAAAAAAGACCTGATACCCCAAAAGCAAAATCAATTGCTTATGCTTTTTTACTTTTCTTTGGAAAAGGCGAAGATAAAAAATGGCAGTTTTCTAATATTGAGATAGAGTTTGGTGAAGCTTTGCAAGAACATGTTAAAAAACTTCTGGATTCAAAACCGGAAGATTATAATAAATATCTCCAAGATTTACTAATGTTTAGCGGTTCTTCTGAAAAGATATAACTAATTTTTTTGAAATTTTAAATTGAGAATATAAAAATTTTATAATTAAAATATCTATTATAGTCTCTTAATATTAAATTGAAAAAATGGAAGATATATTATATTTTTTAATAACAAACGATAATATGAATAAAATTTTAAGTGTTGTAATATGTGATGGCTTGTTATTAAGCTCTTTGGAGTTGTTAATGATATATGGATTAAACAAAAATCTGAGCTATTTTTGGAATTTACTACCTTAATATATCCTGCAAAATTTTCATTTTTTTCTTCAGGTGCAATAATCGATACTTCAATTATTTTTTCACCCTCTTCAGGTGTTAAATCCTCCCCTGAATTGGGTGTAAAAGTCCAATCTCCCCACTCTGGCCAAGATACAATTTCCCAATCAATTAATGAACCCTGAGTCCCGTTATTTCGAATATTAAAACTTCCATTAACTGTTGAACCTGGAGAAATATCAACCCAGTTTAGAATACCACTTCCTTCAAGATTTCCTTCTTGATTTGATGGATAAATATCAATAATTATTCCTTCAAGAACTGTTAATTCAAACGGAATTTCATCAGGTAGCATATACCATCCATCGTATGCACCACCCCAACCAAAATTAATATGAAAATAACCTTCATCATCATAACCATCTACTACCATATTATGACCTGCAGTCCAACCCTCATTTACAACAGCAATATGAGCAGGTAATCCTTCTAGTATATTTGATCGGAGTTGATCATATACATTAGAACCTTCAGTTAAAAGTTTAATATCCTCAAAATTAAAACGTTCATATGCGTTATAGGCTTGATGAACTCCAAAAGTACCAGATCCTGAAGGATGATAAACTTGATTCGCTGCGACTCCACATCCAAAATTTATTGCAGCCTTATCATTATCAGTTAGTGGTATATCATTTTCATAATTATACTGAAGAGTATCAAAATAATTATTAAGCTCTACAAATGAAGGAAAATCATATTCTAAAAAATCATCATCAATTACATATCTATTTCCAGCATAATTATGTAAATAGTCATCATTATCATTAAATTGAATATTTTGTGTTGTCCTATGGTAATTTAATATTTGTGCCATTGCAACTGCAGGACATCCAGCTACACTTCTTTCACCACTATCAAGATCAATTGGGCAAAAATTATTATATGGGGCATTTTGACTCCATGTTGTATCAAGCAAAGGACCAATATTTGAAAAGAGATTCTGTTGTTTTATGTTTATTGGACATAAATATTGTTGCCATTGTTCTTCATTTTTTTTAATAATATTATCTGGTATTAAATCAATATGGTTAATTCGATTAGATATATCTGCTTTTAATAACTGTAAAAAAATATTTTTTTCTGTAATATCACCAAATTCATTTTTGAATGAATAAGCAATAATCGGTGGAAGTTTTTTATATGGTGATATTACAATATATCCTATTGGATTTAATGTAAATATATATAATAATTGAGAGTTATCATAATTTTTAATTTGATATAATTCTGAAATTTTATAATTTGGTGAATTACTCAAATAAATTTTTTTTTCAGCAATTTTTTGTGCAATGTCAAAATCAATTGGTAAAGGGGTCTTTTGCTTTTCCGAAATATTAATACTACTTATTATTGGTAAAAAACCTGCTCCAAATAATCCTATTGTTACAAATATACATATTATTTTTATAAGCTGCTTATTTTTTATTATATAAATCCCCAAAAAATAATGTTATATATTAGATATAAATTTATCTGCTTTTAGATTTTTATAATTCTAACTAATATACTAAAAATTTAATCCCTTTTCCATTATATAAATCTTTCAAATTAAAGTTTTATAAGCTTTATATTAAAATTTAATCTTTCCTTTTTAATTAATTTTATAAACCAAAATTTAATGTAAAGAAATAAATAACCATTGTTGAAATATTTGTTGGAAAATAATATATTAATAAGGAGGGCTACTTAAAATTAAAGAAAAAAAGGAATGTAAAATTAAAAAACTTTTTTTAACAAAATTAGCTAAGAAACTGACAATTATCTTTTTAGTATTTATTTTTATTACTCTTATAGCTTCGATTTACTTTTTTTATTCAATGATTGAATCAATAAATATAATAAATTCACCAGGCATTTTTGAACATATAAAATTAATTACACTAATAATAATCTTAATAACTATTATAACAGTAATTTTTCTTTTTTATATCTTTATTTTTATTTCTAAACCAATAGCTGAAATATACAATGTAATAAAAGAAGTTGGAAAAGGAAACTATAATGTTAAACTTGATGTTAAAACAGATGATGAAATTGAAATCCTTTCAAAAACTATCAATAAAACCATCTCTAGTTTAAAAAAAGTTGAAGAATATAGAAAAGATTTAGATAAAGCAAAAATAGATTTCTTAAGTATAACCTCTCATGAACTTAGAAATCCTTTGACACCTATGAAAATACAACTTCAAATGCTTGAAAATGAATACTTTGGAAAACTAACTGAAAAACAAAAAGAAAGCATTGGATTAATCATAAAAAACTCTGATAGATTAGATAAATTAATTTGCGATTTCCAAGAGATTTCAAGAATTGAATCTGCAAGATTAAGTTTTAATTTTAACGAAATTGATATCTCAGAAACCGTAAAAGAAACAGTTAAGTTTATGGATAGCCTAGCAAAAGAAAAAAACATAAAATTAGAAAGTTATATCGGAATTATACCATCCATACAAGCAGATCCCGATAGGATAAGTCAAGTCCTTAGAAATCTGATTAATAATGCAATAAAATTTTCTAATGAAAATAGTAAAATAATAATTACAGCCAATAGAAAAGATGAATACATCCTTTTTAGTGTACAAGATTATGGATGTGGACTTTCTTTAGAAAATCAAAAAAAAGTATTTGAACCATTCTATCAGGTTGAAAATACAAATCTAAATTGCTTTAAAGGAACAGGTTTAGGGCTAGCAATCTGCCGAGGAATAGTTGAATCACAAAAAGGAAAAATTTGGGTTGAGAGTAAAATTAATCAAGGTAGTAAATTTTATTTTACATTTCCATTAAAACCGATTAAAGAAATAAAACCAATTAAAGTATTATTTTCAGGAAAAAAAATAATTGACAAAGAATTGAATGAAAAATTTGTAAAAATTAACAAAGATATAAATTCTAACAAAAACATAATTGCTGATGTAAAAAATTTTTTTAACAAAAATAAAGAAAATAGATTAAAAAATAAAATTAAGTTAGGTGAACAAAATAATTTTATATTTGAAAAAAAATGGTCAGAACAAAAGTTTGATGCTGTATTTATTATTGATGATAAAGCAAATATAATTGATTGTAATAAAAACATGTCTACTTTGTTAGGGTATACAAAAAGTGAAATTAAAGCGTTAAACCTTTCAGACATAGATGTATTAGAATCTAAAAAAGATATAATTGATAAAATTAAAAAAATTAAAAAATATGGAGTTTTTTCATTTAAAACAATACATAAAAGAAAGGATGGTTCTATGATTCTTGTATATGAAAACCTTCAATACATTAAAAATAAAAACTGGTTTAAAAGTATTATACGTGAAGATTATAACATTAAAAAACATTAAAATAACTTTTGCTGACATAAAATATTTTTTTTTATTCTTTTTACTAGATAAGTATATATTCAACTTATTAATAACACCCCCCTGTGATAATTAATGATTCAAGCATCCCAAAGATCTCAAAATGTAAATTATGCAATAAGAGAAGTAACTGTACCTGCTAAAAAACTCGAAAAAAAAGGAATCAAAGTTATTCACTTAAATATAGGAGATCCAAATAAATATGATTTTGACACACCTGATCATATGAAAAAAGCTCTATATGAAGCAAGTTTACAGGCTCATAATGGTTACGCTCCTTCAGAAGGTTATACTGAACTGCGTGAAGCAATAATTGAACGTGAAAAAAAAAGAAACAATGTAAATTATATTATAGAAAATATCTGTATAACAACAGGGGTTACAGAATCTTTACAAATACTTCTTAATGCATCACTTGATCCTAATGATGAATTATTGATACCAGGTCCTACATACCCACAATATAGCTTAATTACCTATTTTAATGATGCACATCCAATTTCATATAGATGTATAGAAAATGAAGGTTGGCAACCAGATGTAGATGATATTCGTAAAAAAATCTCAAATAAAACAAAAGGAATCGTATTAATTAATCCAAATAATCCAACAGGTGCCTTATACTCAAAAGAAGTTGTAAAAGAGATTATAAACATTGCTGGAGAATATAAGATACCAATAATCTCAGATGAAATTTATGATGATATGGTATTTGATTCAAAACAACATGCAACCGCAACACTTGCAAAAGATGTTCCGGTCATTACTTTTAATGGTTTTTCAAAAGTATATCTTGTCCCAGGTTGGAGAATTGGTTATATAATGTTTCATCATCACGGAGAACTCAACAACATCCAAGATGCATTTATGCGAATTGCACGTTCAAGGCTATGTGCAAACTCAATATGTCAATTAGCATGTATAGCAGCATTAAAGGGACCTCAAAATCACATTGAACAAGTAAATAATAAACTTAGACAAAGACGAGATTTTGCATATAAGAGATTAAACGAAATAGAAGGTATTTCAACAGCAAAACCAGAAGGAGCCTTTTACATATTTCCAAAAATAGAGGCTATGGATTCAAATCTCTGGAAAAATGATAAAGAATTTGTTTTAGATTTATTACATACCAAACATGTCTTGGTAGTTCATGGGTCTGGATTTTGTCCTGTTTATGGAAAAAATCATTTTAGAGCAGTTATTCTACCTGATTTAAAAACACTAGAACAAGCCCTTGACAATATTGAAAATTTTATTAAAGAAAAAACTAAAAAATAAATTTTATTATTTTCTATTTAGAAAAAATATTAAGTAAAATGTTTATTCAAAAATCGACAGAAAATGTATCAAATACCTCGAGGAACAAGAGATTTTACTTCTACAGATATGCAAAAAAGGCTTTTAGTTGAATATAAAATTAGATCAACTTTTAAAAAATTTGGATATAACGAAATTCAAACACCTGTTTTTGAAACACTTGAACTTTTCACGGTAAAATCTGGTGAAGGAATTATAAATGAAATTTATTCATTTAAAGACAAGAGTGGTAGAGATCTTGCATTAAGACCTGAACTTACAGCACCAGTTATAAGAATGTATATAAATAAATTACAAATGGAACCTAAACCTTTAAAATTATTCTATTTTGGAAATTGTTATAGATATGACAGACCACAAAAAGGTAGATACCGTGAGTTCATGCAAGCCGGCTGTGAATTAATAGGAGTAGATACCAATGAAGCATATGCAGAACTTATAGCAATGGGATATAAAATATTGGAAAATATAGGATTAAAAAATATTCATTTAAATATTGGAAATTTAAATATACTTTCAGCTATGTTTAAAAAAATTGATATAACTAGTGATAAACAAAAATATTTAATCCCTTTAATTGATAAATCAATGTTCGAAGAACTACATTCAGCATTAATGGATTTTAAAATAAAACCAGATGTAGCATCAGAATTTATAGATATATTAACAACTAATGATTTAAAAAAAATAGTTAAATATATAGATAATGATGAAACAATAAAAAAAGAAATTAATAATTTTAGCAATGTTTTATTTTTTTTAGAAAATTCATTTAAAATAAAAAATTTTAACATAAAGATAGGCATAGTTAGAGGCTTGGAATACTACAAAGGAATTGTATTTGAAATTGAAGCACCATCACTAGGTGCAGAAAAACAGTTATGTGGTGGAGGAGCCTATGAGTTAATACCTTTTTTTGGAGGAAGTCAAACACCAACTTCTGGTTTTGCAATAGGTTTTGATAGAGCAATACTTGCCCTTGAAACGGAAGAATATAAATTTCCAAGTGAAAAACTAGATATTTATATCATTCCTGTAAATAAAGACATGATATATAAATCACTTGAAATTGCAGAAAATCTTAGGAAATATTTTAAAGTTGATCTTGACCTTATGAGACGTGGTGTAAGTAAATCATTAAAATATGCAAATACAATAAAAGTAGAAAAGACAATAATAGTAGGACCTGATGAATTGGAAAAAAAATCTGTTACTGTTAGAGATATGCAAACAGGTAAACAAGAAATAATTTTAATCGTAAAACTTAAAGATTACTTATGTACATAAAATATGGACATAACTGGTTTTAAAATGATTAATAAAAAAATTTATATAATTGATACTTCAGCAATTTTATCAGGTAAACCCTTAAGTTTTAACAACGCACAGTTAATTACAACGACAAATATTGAGAAAGAACTTAATCCAGGGGGAAAGGACTATAATAATTTTACTTATTTAAAAGAAAATTTTTTAATTTTTAAAATCCCTTCAAAAGATTCAATAAACCAAATTAATAATATTATAAAAAAAACTGGGGACATTGATCGATTATCTTATGTTGATATAGAGATTCTTGCGATAGCTTTAGATGAAAATAAACAGAATGATACAGAAGTTGTTATATTAACAGATGATTATTCAATTCAAAATGTAGCAACCTATTTAAAAATTAAATTTAAAAGTATTAATCAGGGTGGAATTACCAAAAAGTTAAAATGGATAAGTCGATGTCGAGGTTGCGGTAAAAAATTCAAAGACAGCATGATTATATGCCCTATCTGTGGGTCTGATATAAAAAAAATTGTTAAAAAAGCAGAGGATATCAATAACTTAAAAAGTGATAAATAATGGATTTTAATAAAAAACTTAAAAAATTTAAAGACTTATTTTTACGTTTTTGGCATAGTGAGAACAATAAAGTTTCACTTGCAAGAGATGTTATCGTAGCTTTTCTATTTGTTCTTATAATTTTACTTGCACTTTGGTCATATACTGGTCAATGGTTTGGTGCTCCTCTTGTAGCAATAGAATCTGGGAGTATGGAGCATTTAAACGAACCTTTTGGAAGAATTGGAACAATCAATGCAGGAGATATGGTTTTACTTGTAAAGATTAGTAATAAAGACGATATTACACCATATTCAATATCAAAAGATTATAATTATGGTAAAAAAGGTGATGTTGTTATTTATCACCCAGATGGAAATGAAAAAGTCGATCAAATAATTCATAGAGCTATGTGTTGGATAGATGTTGAAATTGAAGGTTCAAATACTTACTATACTATTAAAGAATATGGAATAATCCGGCATAATGCAACAGAACCTTTGTATATTCCAGAATGTGGTATCTGGAATGCAGCAAGTAATTCATCAGTTGTATTGGACGGTAAGACAAATCAAAGATATCACTATCAAAAATTTACTCATTCAGGTTTTATTACAAAAGGAGATAACCCCTTAACTAATAGAGAGTGCGATCAAATTGGTGGTATTTCAAATCAACTAATAAAAGTTGAATGGATATCAGGTAAAGCAAGTGGTGAGTTACCATGGATTGGTACAATTAATCTTTTATTTAATGATTTAACAACAACTGGTGAAGATACGATTAGTAATGTACCACAGGATTGTTTAACATGTTTCGCTATAGTGATAATAATTTTAGTATCTATACCAGTATCTTTAGATTTATATGGTTATTATAAGGATAAAAAACAAAAAAGGATTACTATAATTGAGGATAATGTTAAAAAATAATAAATAATTAATACCAATCAGGTAACATTTCATATTTCAATGGATCTTTTAAACCAGCTTTTTTAAAACCTTTGAGTCTTAAAAGACAAGAATCACATCGGCCACATGCTTTTTCTTTACCTATATAACAAGACCAAGTTTTATTAAAAGGGACTCCAAGCTCAAAACCTTTTTTAATAATTTCAGTTTTATTTAACTTTAAAACAGGGGTTATAATTGAGATATTTTTACCGTAGATTCCTTTTTTAGTAGCTAAATCTGCCATTTTTTGGAATGCCTTAAAGTATTCTGGTCGACAATCTGGATATCCCGAGTAATCAGTTGCTGTAGCACCAAT
Source organism: Thermoplasmatota archaeon (assembly GCA_041550515.1). Lineage (GTDB taxonomy): Archaea > Thermoplasmatota > E2 > DHVEG-1 > DHVEG-1 > PFL35. The sequence goes on from JBFEOQ010000019.1 coordinate 20,066, forward strand.
AAATATAGCATCTGCATCAATTGACTCAGCAAAGCTTAGTGCTATAGATAAAAAAATTGTATTTCGTGCTGGAACATAAGTAGTAGGGATAAATTTACCTATATCCTCAGGTTTATGATCAATTTCAGGTTCTAATGATTTATCCAATAAAGAAGAACCGCCAAAAAGAGAGATATTAACATCAAAAATAACATGTTTTTTAATATTTAGAGCTTTAGCAATTTTTTTAGCATATTCAATTTCTTTATTATGTTTCTGACCATAAAAAAATGATATAGCTATAATTTTATAACCCATATCTTTTGCTATAAAGGTAGAAACAGCAGAATCAAGGCCTCCAGATATTAAACAAACTGCTTTTTTTCCCATAAATACTCCTATTTATTTAATATTTTTAGAAATTCTTGCACCTTGTCCATATCCTTCATCAACACCTATTTCAATATACTTTATTCTAGAGGGTATATCTAGATTTTTAAGCAGATAATCTAAAATAAATTTACAAATGTTTTCTGCTGAAGTTGATGCTATTGGTAAAAAAACGCAATCGTTAATAGGAAAAACAAATGTTTTTTCAAAGGCTGTTATTTTAATACTTTCCGTTGCATTTTTTTCTATTTTTGCAATTTTACTTTTTTCTGGTATTAAAACTTTGTGATCAAGATGATTTGCAATATTCCTAAGTATATTTTTTACAATTGAAAAATCAATGATTATTCCTTGGTTATCGATATCTCCACTTAATTTTGCATGAATTGCATATGTATGACCATGAAGTCTACCGCATTTTTCATATTCATGGATAATATGAGCAGAAGAAAAACATATATTTGATTTCCATCCATCGATTATTATATAGGAGCTCATAAAACTAATCACCTTTTTTTTTACGATAATCTTTAATTGCTGCTTTTAAAGCATCTGTAGCAAGAAGAGAACAATGCATTTTTATCGCCGGAAGTCCTCCTAATTCTTTTGCTATATCGTTTCTTGTGATTTTAAGTGCCTCGTCAAGTGTTTTGCCTTTGACAAGTTCTGTGGTAATACTGCTACTAGCAATAGCTGCAGTACATCCAAATGTTTGAAATTTAATATCAGAAATTTTATTGTCTTTAACTTTTATATAAATAGCCATAACATCACCACATTTGGGATTTCCAACTTTTCCTATACCATCTGGATTGTCCATTCTACCCATATTTCTTGGATTTCGAAAATGATCTAATACCTTTTCGGTATACATGCTTTTCATAGTAATGACACTTTACCTGTTCCATAAAGGAGATAAATTTCTAAGCTTATTTACAATAACTGGAAGTGTTTTGTATACATATTCAATTTCTTCTGTTGAAGTTTTTTTACCAAGACTTAATCTTAATGATCCATGAGCTAACTCGGGTTTAAGACCGATTGCAGTTAAAACATGAGATACTTGTAATTTTTTTGATGAACAAGCCGATCCAGTTGCTGCAGCAATACCTGCATCGTTAAGCATTAAATTCAATGATTCTCCCTCGATAGCTGTAAAACGAAAATGAGCGTTATTTACTAAACGTTTTGAAGGATGACCATTAAGATAACTTTCTTCAATTTCTAAGACTTTTTTGATAAGTTGATCCCTTAATTTTTTCATATATACAATATCTTTATTCATACTTTTTAAACCTAGTTCACAAGCTTTACCAAGTCCAACAATTCCTGGAGTATTGTGTGTACTACTACGAAAACCTTTTTCATGTCCCCCACCATGAAATATTGTTTCGGGATTTACTCCTTTACGAATATAAAGTGCTCCAACACCCTTAGGTCCATATATCTTATGTGATGAAATAGAGAGTAAATCAACATTTAGCTTTTTAACATTAATTGGTACTTTTCCTATTGCTTGAACAGCATCAGTATGAAATAATATATCATATTTTTTTAAAATTTTACCAATTTCTTGAATTGGTTCTAATGTTCCGATTTCATTATTTGCATACATAATAGTTGTTAGAAAGGTATCTTTTGAAATTGCTTTTTCAAGCTCTTCCAAATTTACAATTCCATATTGATCAACCGGCAGAAATTTGGTTTTAAAGCCCATTTTGTCAAGATATTTACATGTTTCAAGTACTGCTGGATGTTCAATTGCACAAGTAATAATATTATAACCTTTTGTGTTTTTTTTATTTTTGTTTTTAAAAGATATTCCTTTAATTGCAATGTTATCTGATTCAGTTCCACCAGATGTAAATATTATCTCTTCATTTTTTGCACCAATAATTTTTGCAACCTGTTCTCTTGCTTTTTCAACTGCATTAAAAGCATCGATACCAAAAGAATGAATTGAAGAAGCATTACCAAAATAGATATTAAAAAATGGTAGCATTTCATCTATTACTTCTTTATCTACTGGTGTTGTACCCGCATAATCCATGTATATTTTTTCCATTATTTAGTCGCCTCTGCTGACATCTAGCATTCTTTGAAGAGGTTTTTTTGCATTTTGCATTATTTGATTTGAAAGTGTTATTTTAGGTTCTAAATTCTCTAGACTTTTTAAAACTTTGTTTAATGTTATTTTTTTCATATTTGGACATATTGCATATTTTATTGGATAGAATTCTTTTTTTGGATTTTCTTTTTTTAAACGATAACATATCTCTTTTTCAGTCCCTATAATGAACTCAGTTGAATCTGATTTTTTTACATGATTTACCATTCCATTTGTTGAAAGGACATAATCTGCAATATCAATAACTTCTGTTTTACATTCTGGATGGACTAAAATTTCAGCTTTTGGATGTTCGTTCTTAAGGTTTAGTATGTCTTGTTTTCTAATTTTATGATGTGTTAAACAAAATCCTGGCCAAATGATTATTTCTTTGTCTGGTACTTGTTTCTGGATATATGTACCAAGATTTTGATCAGGTATGAAAATAATTTTTTTAGATGGTATATTTTTTATGACTTTTACACCATTTGCAGAGGTGCAACAGATATCAGAATATATTTTAGCTTCTGATGTTGTGTTTATATATGCTACTACTCTTGCAGTAGGGTGTTTATTTTTTAGATTTAATAGATTTTTAATGTTAACCATGTTTGCCATTGGACATTGAGCAGCCATATCTGGAATAATCACATTTTTAGATGGATTTAGTATCTTTGCAGATTCTGCCATAAATGTTACTCCACAAAAAATAATAGTTTTTGCTTTTGAACTCTGCGCTTTTATTGCTAGATCTAATGAATCACCTAAAAAATCAGCAATATCTTGAATTTCTGGTAACTGATAGTTATGAGAAAGTATAATTGCATTATTTTTCAATTTTAATTCTTGAATTTTATTTATAATCTCTGTATTCATTGTAACAAAACCATGTCATTATTTTTTCTCATTTTATATAGCTTTCCAACTTTTTTTAAATAAATAATATTTATACAAACCAAAATATTATAACTATGATATAGCATATACCTTTTGGAGGTTGGATGGAACATGGATATAATTCCCTTAATAATAGGATTTATATTTGGTGCAATTGTAGTTGGTATAGCAGTTGAAATAGGTATTAAAAAGGTTACTACTTCTACTCCTTCATCAAAACATGCTAATAAATGGAGTATTTCAGAAATTTCAAATCCAAAAGTTATGGCTGAATATTTATCTGATGTTGAAATCCCTAAAAACTCAAAAATAATTGTAAACAAATATTCAGATAAGAATATTTTAGAAGGATTAAATGTTAAAGAACACACAGGTATAAAAGGAAATTTTGTAGTTGGTGAGGATAGAGCATTAATATTATCTGGTCCAATCAAAAAAGATGAAGTTGCTTTCTGGACAATTGAAGAAGAAATAGTTAAAAAATTGAATCAGGAATTCGATGAGATGTGGTTAGAAGCAGAAAAAATCAATTTTGAAGAAAACAAAAAATAAAATTCTTATGGTTAATTAATTAAATACCTTTTTATTTTCCCACTATGAATGCTAAATTTAATTGGAGTAATTGTTGCATTTATAGTTATTATTTTTCTAATTCGTAAGAAATTTAATTTTGGTTTATCTTTAATAATTGGTTCACTAATTGTTGGAGTTTTTTCCTTACAAAAGGTAAATACTATTGATATTGTTAAAGGAATAATTGAAGCAACTTTTTATTTGTTTGAAACAAATCAAATATATACATATACAATAGAACTTGCTTTACTAATGACAATGATTTATATTCTTGCAAGATTAATGCAAGAAACAGAAGCAATTAATAAAATAATAGAATCATTAAGACCAATATTTTCCAGAGGAGGAATATTAGGCATAATTCCAGCATTATATGGTCTCATGCCAGTACCTGGTGGAGCACTTTTTTCAGCTCCACTGGTTGATGAAGAAGGAGAAAAATATAAATTAAATAATAATCAAAAAAATTTTCTCAATGTATGGTTTCGTCATATATGGTTTCCAATTTATCCAATTTCTTCTGCAATGATACTTTTATGTAGTATCGAGTTTTCAGATATTGAAATTTATTCTCTGATACTTATTAACATACCTGCATTTATAACCTCAATATTAATTGGAAGTTTTTATTTAAAAAAATTCTTAAGAAAATATCAATATGAAAAAGAAAGTAAAAATAAAAATCAAGATCTAAAAGGATTAAAATTTTTGTTTCCACCTATAATACCTTTATTAACGTATGCTGTTTTATGGACTTTTGGTATATCACAAATAAGGGCTTTTTTAATTGGTATTATTTTAAGTTTAATTTCGATATATTTTTTAGTAAATATATCTTTTAAACAATTTTTATCTTTTATAAAAAAATCACTTACTCTTAAACTAGCATTAGCGATTTTTGGGATTATGATTTTTAGACAGATGATATCAGTTTCACAAGCTAATCTTTTAATTGCTGATTTAATTAAATCTTTAAACATACCAGTGATATTTATGGTTGTTACAATACCTTTAATTTTAGGGATATTAACTGGTTATAATCTTGGAGCAATTGCATTATCTTACCCAATAGTTTCACCTTTTTTTCCTCAACCAATAGATAATATTACAATTATTGGATTTACTAGCCTTATTTTTATAAGCTCATTAATTGGCTATCTTGTATCTCCTATTCATCTTTGTAATGTTTTAAGCAGTGATTATTTAAAAACTGATACAACTAGAATGTACAGGATGTATTTTCCTTCAGCAATTGTAATGTTATCTGTACAAATCGTGTTTGTTATTTTAATTATTAATATTTTCTAATTATTTTTTTATTTGATTGAAATTAGGTGAATATTCTTTTTATCTCTCATCTATTGTTTTGTAAAAATTGATTTTATTCCATTACTTTCTATTAAAGTTAAAGTTTTATCATTATTTGAAAAGTTATAATCATTAACTATATTTTCTTCTTCTAAAGAAATAATTAATTTGTTATTTGTAATATTCCAAGTTCCGTTTGCTCTAATATCTTCACCAGTATATAAAAAAATAATTTCAATTGTTTGATTTGCCGAAAAAATATAGTAAACATAAACTGTTGATTCATTAAGAGTTGTAGCATAAACCCAAGTACCAATTATTTTTTCTTTATCAGATTTGAATATATTTTCGTTACATCCACTTAAATTTATTGTTAAAATTAGAAGAATTATTCCTACTATTATTAGTTTTTTATTCATTATTTTTTCTCATATAATATTTAAGATATAAATGTTCTTCTATTTCGATAGCATTTTGTATAAATATAATTCTTAATTTTTAAAAATTGGGGTTAATTGATTGGATGTGGAGGACTAAGAAGGGTTGGGATGCAAAATAAATTATACCAATCAACTCCCCATAATACATAAATGATAAATATCGTCAATTAATATACTTTTCTAAAAA
>JBFEOQ010000020.1:0-25444 GCA_041550515.1 Thermoplasmatota archaeon
TTTATATTTTTAATAACACAATTTATTTTAATAACAAACATATGTTACGTTTAAAATATAAAAGTTTATTAATCTTAAAAATATGTCAAACTTATTAGAAATATTTTGCATAGGTATTGGGTTTTTAGTTCTTATTCTTACATAAAAAAGCCCAATACTCCCCCATTTTAATAATTAGTTAGATAAAACTTTATTGATAGTATTATATAATTCTTGATAAGAAATATATAGTAGTTTTTTATATGCATGAAAAAAGGGGTTTAAATATCATTATGAATGATAAAAAACCAAATAAAAGTATACACAACGAAACATCTTTTTCAAAAAAATCAAGATTCGCATTAATGAGTTTTAATGAAAATCCTAATGTAGGTGTTTTCTGTCGTACTAATGATGATATAGTTTTTATTCGCAAATCCCTTCCTAAAAAAGTAAAAAGAAAAATTGTTGAAACTCTTGATACGAGACTAATAGAAATTTCCATAGCTGATGCAACAATTATTGGATCTTTAATGGCTTTTAATAGCCATGGTATAGTAGTTACAGATTTTGTTGATATGAAAGCGATTAAAATATTTGAAAATGAAGGATTTAAAGTATGTATTATTAATGATAAATTAAATGCTGCAGGTAATGATATACTTGTAAATGATGCTGGATGTCTTGTTCATCCAGATATGAAACAGTCTTCAATTGATAAGATTAAAAATGTTTTTAATGTTCCTGTACATCAGGGAACTATTGCAGGCTTAAAAACTGTTGGCATGGCTGCAGTAGTTACTAATAAAGGTCTTTTATGCCATCCAAAAACTTCTGATAAAGAAAAACATGTCTTAGAGAAAGTTTTTAATGTAACTGTTATGATAGGAACAGTTAATCATGGTAGTCCAATTATTGGTAGTGGACTTGTAGCAAATACCAAGGGTGCTATAATTGGAAATCTCACTACTGGTATTGAGATGGGCCGTATAGAGGAAGCACTTAGCTTCTTATAATAATATAAACATTATTATTTTAAAGGAAATATTTATAAAGAAGTATTATATTATAAAATTGTAAATAAAAGGAATATGGTTGATAATATGACTCAAAACAAATATTATAAATTTAATTCTCAGGATGAAAAAATCGTAAAGATATTTTCAGATTTAGGAATGCCAAGAAATCTTGCTAAAACACTTATATATATTGCAAAAGCACAGGAATGCAGAAGTGCAGAAATTGAACACCAAGCAAATTTACGTCAACCAGAAGTATCAGTTGCAATGCATGAGTTACAAAAAAGAGGGTGGATCAATAAACGTGATCTTAAAAAGAAAGGGAAAGGGAGACCTGTTCATATATATAGTTTAACTAGCGATATAAATACAATAGTAAATAACTTTGAACAAGAAAAAATCAAGCAAATAAATATAATAAAAAAAGATTTAGATGAATTAAAAAATCTTATCGAAAACAAATAATATCTTTTTTAACACTTTGCTAATTTTCAAATATATTTTTTAAAGTAAAAACTTATATATCTTAAAAAAATTCCCAAATCTTATTTAATTGGATGAGTAACTTGATAGATAAATACAAAATTGTATCAATACTAATAATTATGGTGTACTTTTTATCTTTATCAATTTATATTATAGTGAATGTCGAAGAAAAAGATAATATTGTCGAAAAAAGTGAAATTTATTTAGAATTCTTCTATAGCAATATTAATTGTTCAGAATGTGAAGAAATTGATTTATTAATTCAAAATTTAAATCAGAATATTAAGGAGAATATCACAATAAACTATTTTGATATATATAATAATAGCAATTTTAGTAAAATGAAGAAGTACAACTTTGAAATACCTCCTCTGGTTGTAATAAGAAATACCTCCGCAGAAAATTATAATTCATTTTTAACATACAATGATACAACAAATAATACATTAATAAATGAAATTGAAAAACATCTTAATGGAAAATATACAAATGTTATCTTAGAGGTATTTATATTTAGTGGACATTGTGAATCCTGCGATGAAGCAATAGCAAGAATTGATAATGATGTATTACCTATTTATGGAAAAAATATTACAATTAAAACTTATAAAATTGATTACTCAGATAACTATAAGGACAATTATAATAAATTTTTATCATATGGTTTTAAAACAACACCAGGTATTGTAGTAAAAAACTTATCAGCTGGAGATAACTATAACAACATTTTACCTTACTCTGATATAATAAACACTGAAGATAGAATTCTTGAAAAATCAGTTGAAATGCACATATTAGGTAACTATTCTGAAGAATTCAAAGAAGAAAATGAAAAGTTTATTATTTCTACACCCTTTGGAAATCTAGATCTTTCAGAGTTATCCCTACCAATAATAACAATAATTCTTGGTGCAATTGATAGTGTTAATCCATGTTCATTTTTCGTTTTATTATTTTTACTAAGTATTATTATATATACAAGATCAAGGAGACGAATGCTAATTATTGGAAGTATTTTTATCTTTTTTTCAGGCTTTATATATTTTTTGATAATGCTTTTACTGTTGCAGGCATTTAAATTCACAGGGGAACAAATTATAATAACTATTATTGCGGGTATAATAGCAATAATTTTTGGGATATTAAATGTTAAAGATTACTTTTTCTTTAAAAAAGGTCTCTCAGCAAGTATACCAGATAGCCAAAAATCAAAATTATTTAAACAAATGAGAAAAATTGTGAAAATTACATCAATTCCCTCTTTAATTATTGCAACTATAATCTTAGCAGCAAGTGCAAATACTGTTGAACTACTCTGCTCTCTTAATCTACCAGTAATATATACAGCTATCTTATCGTCTTATAATCTTAACTTAATTACATCTTATACCTATCTATTTGTTTATAATTTAGTTTATGTTATACCACTAATGGTTATCGTTGGTATCACTGTTATAACATTAGGTCATTGGAAATTAAGTGAGTTTCAAGGTCGTTTATTAAAACTTTTTTCAGGTCTGATGATTTTTTCTTTAGGTGAAATATTGCTTTTGAACCCTAATCTACTGTCAAATGTTTTTTTAGCTTTAACTATCTTAATTTTAAGCCTTTTTGTGACATTTATAGTTTACTTAATTTCTAAAAAATACAATGAATCTGAGAAAAAGATTAACAAAAATTAGCATACAACCATATAGTTTATAAGGAAAAATTCTTTGACCCTTACTAAAACTCTTCTGATCGTTTATGGTGAAATATATCATGTCGGGTTATAATCAAAGAGAACTTGAGAAAAAATGGCAAAAAAAATGGCTTGAAGAAAAAATTTATTATTTTAATTTTAATTCGAACAAAAAACTATATAGTATCGATGTTCCACCTAGATATGCTAGCGGTCCTTTACATGCAGGTCATGCTGTACATTATACGCATATTGATTTTGCAGCACGCTATAAACGTATGTGCGGTTTTGAAGTTTTTTTTCCACTATGTTTTGATGTGAATGGAATCCCAATAGAAGAGCGGGTTGAAAGACAATTAGGAATCACTCGAAAAGATATTGATCGACATAAATTTACTAAGATGTGCTCAGATTTTGCAAATAATAACATCAAAACAATGACAGATCAATTTATCATACTTGGTGAAAGTATGGATCCTAGTATCTATTATCAAACAGACGCTGAATATTATAGGCGTCTTACTCAGATATCTTTTATAGAACTTTATGATAAAAATTTGATTTATAAGGGTGAATTCCCTGTTAATTGGTGTCCTCGTTGTATGACGGCAATGGCTGATGCTGAAGTTACATACATTGATAGGACTACAAAGTTAAACACCATTAAATTTTATTTCAAAGCCCCTCCTTCTGAACAAATTCTTAAATATCATAATATTGGTAGAGATTCTAAAGGATTTTATGCTGAAATAGCTACGACAAGACCTGAGATGCTCCCCTCTTGTCAGATAATTGCAGTTCATCCAAATGATAAACGTGCACCTTGGCTTGTTGATCAAATTCTTGTTGTCCCAGTTTTTAATAAAGAAGTTAAAATCGTGGAAGATGAAGCAGTAGATCCTAATTTTGGATCTGGGATTGTAATGATATGTACGATCGGTGATAAAGAGGATTTAAACTGGGTTTTCAAATACAAACTACCAATTGAAATGAGCATTGATGAAGAAGGATGTATGACAGATATATGCGGTATATACAAAGGAATGAAAATCGTTGATGCCCGGAAAAAAATAATTGAGGATCTAAAGAATGATGATTTGCTGTTAAAATCAGAACCTCTTGATCAAAATGTTGGTGCATGTTGGCGGTGTAAAACACCAGTTGAATATGTAAATGCAGAACAATGGTTTTTGAAAACAACTAATTTTAAGAAAATGGTCCTTGAAAAAAGTGATGAAATGGCATGGTACCCTGAGTTTATGAAAATAAGGCTTGAAGAATGGGTAAACAGCCTTGAATGGGACTGGGTAATTTCCCGACAGCGTTATTTTGCAACACCGATTCCTCTATGGGAATGCGAAAAATGCTCCGAGGTAATACTTGCAAAAAAAGAAGACTGTTATATTGATCCAACCATTGACAAACCATCTGTTTCCAAATGTCCAAGATGTGGTGGAAAACTTATTGGTTGTGAAGATGTTTTTGATACATGGATGGATTCATCGATTTCTCCATTATATAATACCTTTTGGCATCGTGATTGGGATAAATTCAAAAAATTCTATCCAATGAGCGTTCGCCCCCAGGCCCATGATATAATAAGAACATGGGCATTTTATACAATTTTGCGTTGCACCTTACTTACAGATGAAAAACCTTTTGAAGATATAATGATGGGTGGATTTATCTTATCTGAAGATGGCACACCAATGCATGCAAGCCTTGGAAATGTAATAGACCCACTTCAAATAATAGATAAGTATGGATCAGACTCTTTCAGATGTTACGCTGCAAGTTGTGCACTTGGAGAAGATAATCCTTTCAGACGCAAAGATGTAATACGTGGAACAAAACTTCTTAGAAAAATTTGGAACGTCCAGCAATTTATTATCAATATACTAAAAGATAGAAAACCCAAGAAAACGGAACTAATAGACATTGACAAATGGATTTTAACAAAATACAGCAAACTAGTAAAGAAATGTACAAAACAGATGGATAATTATGATTATTCACAGACGATGAAAGATATTGAATACTTTTTATGGCATGAACTAGCAGATCATTACCTCGAAATGATTAAAAAAAGTATTTATGATAATAAAAACACAGAAACAGAGAGCATAAAATATACACTATACACACTTGGTCTTGGTACACTTAAACTTTTTGCAGTATTTTTACCACATCTGACAGAAGAAATCTATCAAAATTTCTATAAAAAATTTGAAGGCGATATTAGTATTCATTTATCAGCTTGGCCCGATGAGATAGATTCTTATAATGAAAAAGAAAAATCAGGAGAAGCTGTTAAAAATTATATATCACAAGTACGTTCATGGAAAAGTGAGCAGGGAATTGCGCTCAATAGTCATGTAGAAGCAGTTGCGACATATTCATCAAAAAACAATAGAGAGATGATTAAACCTAGTAGTTCAATTATAATTTCAACACTTAATTATCCAAAGGATCATGAATTTAAAGAAGGGAAACCAGACGTTGAAGAAAAAATTACCAAAATTAAACCTGTTTATTCAAAAATCGGCCCGTCCTTAAAGAAAAACGCACAGGAAATAATCAAAAATGTATGTACAAATCAAGATGAAATTATTAAAAAAATTCAAAATAATGGTGATGTTCCATTATCAGAGTTTTACCCTGCTGGTTCGAAAAATGAATTTTTAATTAAAGATGGTTACTTTCAAATTGAAAAAGAAGTAAAACCCAAAGGAAAAAAAGATAGTAAGATAATTACCTTTGATGGATTTTACCTAGAAATAAAAAACTAAAATTTTGAATTTTTCTCGATATCTATAAATACATGTTTTTTAATTCAGCCGCCCAGTGAATTTACAATGGCTGAAGAAAAAAATTTATTAGCAAATCCAGCACCACTTGGTCTAATGGGTTTTGGTATGACAACGGTTTTATTGAATATACATAATACAATGCCTGAAGTATTTGCTGTAAACTCAATAATTCTAGCGATGGGTGTATTTTATGGTGGACTTGCGCAGATTGTTGCAGGTATTCTTGAATTTAGAAAAGGAAACACATTTGGTGTTACGGCTTTTACTTCATATGGTCTTTTCTGGATGAGCCTTGTGTTTCTATGGGTTTTCCCAACGGTTTTTGCAGGTAGTGCACAGGCTTCAGCGCCAAGTGAAACATTCATGGGATGGTATCTATTTATGTGGGGCTTTTTCACTATGATGATGTTTATTGGAACACTTAAGAAAAACTTTTCATTAAGCTTTGTTTTCCTAACATTATTCATATTGTTCTATTTGCTTGCTCTTAGAGACTGGGGAATGATTCCAACAAATATTTCTTGGTTTATTGGTGTTGAAGGAATAGTTTGTGGTTTCAGCGCTGTTTATCTTGCGATGGCTGAGGTTATAAACGAAAACCTTGGTAGAACAGTGCTTCCAATTGGTAGGCCAATACTCAGAAAATAAAATTAAATTTCAATAATTTGATATGAGGATGATCCTAGTCCGATTTCCTCACCATATATTATTTGTTTATTAGGATCTACTCTGTTTTTTTCATAAAAAACATCTGGTTTTTTTTCATGTATAAGGTCAAGTGAGGCTTGGTCAATTGCAACAATATCATCTGATACTAAAAATCCTATATCTGGACAAATTATTGGTCCTGCGCGGGGATCACAATCGCAGCTTTTTGAAATACGGTTTAAATCATTAATGTAAATAACATTTTTATCCTTCACACATGCTTTTGCAGCACAGGAAAGAAGATACTGGAAATTTTTTTCTTCATTTGTTAAAGCATTGTAATCGCAGTTTTCAACGCAAGCACCACATCCAAAACAATTACTTTTGCTAAAATTCCATTTTTTATCATCTACTTTGATTGCATTAAAAGCACAAACTTCGGCACATCTTCCACAGAAAGTACAAGCTTCTTTATAATATATAGGTCTACTTGCATGATGCATTTTCCTTTTTTCTTCTTTTGTTACACCGCCCATTCCAAAATTTTTAATTGCTCCGCCCATCCCTGACGCGATATGTCCTTTTACATGTGAAAACGCAATAATATAAGAAGTATTGTAAAGTGTTTTTCCCACTTCAAAATTACGCTCTTCAACTTTTACATTTATACCTCTATCGTCTATTATAATATTACATCCAAGTTTTCTATATCCATGCATCTTTGCAAGTTTTTCATATCCAAGTTTTGTATGACGCAAACCAGGGTATGCGACAGTTGTATCATATAAAAATGATTCAATTTTAAATTTTTTTAGCTCTTCAATAAAAGGCTTAATGACACCTGGTTTTGGATAGTATCTATTACTGGCTTCTCCCATATGTATTTTAAATAAAACTTTCTTACCAGAGAATCTATCTATGTTAAAATTTTCAAATGTGTATTTAATTTTTTTAAGATTAGTAAAATATACAACCTTAATCATCCGATTTTTTTCTCCCACTTTTTAACTTGAACGACTCTACCAAGACTGCTTCCTCTATTAATCTCTTCTCGTATACGATTTTCTTGTTCTTTTACATCTAGTGCTCGGTTTGCTATTTCTTGGGCGATTTCTTGAGGAACTACTACAACACCTGAATCATCGCCTATTACCCAATCACCATTTCTAACTATCTGACCTCCACAGTTTATCTCTGAACCAATTTCCCCAAATCCTTTTGGTTCTCCCGCGTTTGGACTTACATATCGACTGTATACTGGGAATTCCATCTTGAGAATGTCATCAAGATCACGAATTGCACCGTCTATCACAACACCTGCAATTCCTTTCATTTTTGCACTATTTGTTGCAAGCTCACCCCAAATTGCAGTCTTACCACCATTAACATCAATTACTATTACAGTTTCTTTATCAGCTTTATCTATTGCTTCAACTGGTTTTGCCCAGTCTCCATCAATGGTTCTAACAGTTAGTGCTTTACCAACCATATTAAAACCGGATTTTACAGGTTTGATATCAATCATTGCTCCTGTTTTATGCATTGCATCTGAAATATTTGGTGTTGAAACCAGGCTAAAGGCTTTTTTAAGTTGTGTTTTATCATATTTTTTAAAAAGATCTGTTTTGACAACTTTTTTATCCGTAATTGCTTTTTTAATATTTTTTGTTGCTTGTATAACATTTTTTGCTTTAATAACTGCTCCACCAACAATTATAATACTTGCTCCTGCTTTTACAAGCTCTACTACAGTTTCACTATTAATACCTCCTGCAACAGCAATTGGTATATTTGTATTTTTTACTGTATCTTTTAGTATTTCTAAGGGTTTTTTACCAGTCATCTGCTCATCAATTCCGATATGAATGCATATATAATCAATTCCAAATTTCTCTAATTCTTTAATTCGTTTTATTTTATCTTTAACTCCAATTAGATCAATCATTATTTTTATTCCATATTTTCGTGCAGATTTTATTGCATCTTGTATTGTCGAATTATCTGCCGCTGCAAGTATAACAGATATATCTGCACCAGCCTTTGCAGCCATTTCTGTTTCAAAGGCTCCAGTATCCATAGTTTTCATATCAGCAACAATTATTTTATTTGGAAAAGTATCCCTTAAATTTCGAATTATATCCATTCCTTCGCTTTTTATTAGAGGCGTTCCTGCTTCTATCCAATCCAAACCACCTTTTACACTTTCTTTTGCAATTTGTATTGCTCTATGTTTATTAGATATGTCTAATGCAACTTGTAGTATTGGTCTCATAAAATAGTGAATAACCAATTCTTTATTTAAAAGATAGTACTTGTTTTAATGAAGTAAATTTTTTTTTGATTAATGCAAAATAATTTTTTAAAAAGTTATATAATACAATTTTAATGATTAAGAATATTAAATCATAAATTTATATTAATCTTTTTTTTTAGTTTATCAAAATTCTCAATTAAGTCTATTTTACCTCCTAAAAATATTAATTATTATATTAACAATCTTAAATCTATTAATAAATTTGAATTTTTTTTGATAAATATGATATAAAAATCGGTTAAAAACATGTTATATAAAAAAAACTCTTAAGTTTTATGAAATTTTTTTTAAGGAAATACAATTATAAAGGAGTAATTGTTTTAAAATTTAATAAAAGGAGGAAAAATATGGTAAAAGTTATACTTGAACTAACTGAGGAGGAATTAGAAATTTTCTCCAATTGTATTGAAACAGCAATAGATATTGGACATATTAATAATGAGGAGGATAGGAAAAGAGCAGGAACAATCCTAAAAAAAATTCATAAATATATTTTAGATCCAAAAGTTTAATTAATTAATATAAAAAAGTAATGAAACAAAATATCTATAAGGTTTTAATGTTAAGGAGAAAATCAAGTTAAAATGACAATTAAACCTAAAATACCTCTAAGTCAATTAAATGATTTTATTAAAAAGCTAGAATTGCAAGCTTTAGAGACAGCTGAGGAAAGACTCCCTTTATACTTGGAAATTGATTTAAAAGATGCGACTTTATTACTTGACATAGGTTGCGGTTCAGGAATGGTTACAAGAGATATTGCACATCTTACAAAAGGTAAAGTTATTGCGATAGATGGCTCCAAATATATGATAAGTGTTGCTAGTAAGGTTCTAAAAAATTGTAGAAACGTTACATTAAATGTTGGTGATGCAGAAAATTTACCTTTTAATACAAGTACTTTCGATATTGTAACCTGTAATCTTGTTCTAATGTGGGCAGATGATCCACAAAAAGTAGTTTGTGAAATGACTCGAGTTGTAAAACCTGGAGGTATAGTATTGGCGTCACTTGAACCAGATTATGGAGGTAAGTTACATTATCCTGAAAATCCTCGTATTGACTCAGTTTTTGCAGGAGAGGCAATTAAAAAACGAGGTGGAGACCCTCATATTGGACGTAAATTAAGACTTCTTTTTGTTCGTGCAGGACTTGTTACAAAAGTAGGTATAGGTAACAATCGTATTTGGAGTTGTGAAGAAGATAAATCTTACTATCAACATGCTCGGGATTTTTATATTAAAGCTCTTAGGGATGCTGGACTTGCTGAGGGTGAGATAGATAAATGGGAATATGATTATCTTAAATCTTTAGATGAAGGAGTTCAACTTAACTTTTTCCCACAATTTTATGCTATTGGACGCAAACCAATTAATTTATAACCAAATATAAAATCTCTATTTTTAGAAGCTGTTATGCCTGCTGAAATCGTTGATGGTAGAAAAATTGCTGAAAAACTAAGAAGGAATGTTGCATATGAAATTGAAAAATTAAAATTAAAATATAATATAAAACCTAACATAACTACGATAAAAATTGGTAACAATCCTGAGTCTAATATCTATCTTAAACTTAGAGATGCTGCTTGTGAAAAAGTCGGTATAAAATCTAATAATATTGAATTACCTGTAAGTATCTCAAATAAAGAAATAATTAATTTAATATCAAGATTAAATGAAGATAAAAAAATTCATGGAATATTACTACAATTTCCAATACCAGAGCATCTAACATTAGATAAATTAATAAACTCCATAAATCCAACAAAAGATATAGAGGGAATAACACCTCTAAATATGGGTAGAACTATCCTTGGTGATGAAGACATAGTTCCATGTACACCTCTTGCTGTTTTAAAAATTCTAGAAGAAGAAAAAATTATAATTCAAGGTAAAAATGTTGTAATCATAAATCATAGCAATATAGTTGGTAAGCCTTTAGCTGCCCTTCTATTGAATAGAAATGCAACAGTAACAATAACACATATCTTTACAAAAGAATTAAAAAAATATTCCACAAACGCAGATATTCTTGTTTCTGCTACAGGTATTCCAAAATTAATTAATGCTGAACATGTAAAACCTAACGCTTTTGTGATTGATGTAGGAATTACAAAAACTAATAGTGGTATAATAGGTGATGTTGATTTTGAATCAGTAAAACAAATTGCTAGTAAAATTACACCAGTACCTGGTGGTGTAGGACCTGTAACTGTTGCATGTTCACTTGTAAATATGACTAAAACTTTTAGAAATTCCATAAAAAAATAATCTTTATTTTTTATGCTTCGCTTTTACTGAAAAGATAGCTACCTAAAAAAAGCATAAGAATGCAGATTATTAATACTATTACTAGGTTTACAAAGGGGTTTTGAATTACAGAGTTATCTATACCAATCATACTTCCACGAAGACCATCTACCATGTAAAACATTGGATTAAAATATGCTATTGTAAGTAATGTTTTATTTTCGGCTACTGGAAAAAACGCTGATGATAAAAAAAGTAAAGGCATTATTATTAGATTCATTATTATTGGGAATGATTGGAAATCTTGCATTTTTGAAGCAAGTATTAATCCAAATCCTACCGCTGAAAAAGCAATCAATATCATAAAAATTATTGTTAGAATAAAACCAAAAGCTCCAGATATAGGTGTTCCTATTGCTATTGCAATAATTAGTATTATAAAACCTTGAATTAGTGCAGTTGTTGCACCACCTAATGTTCTTCCTACTATTATTGAAATACGACTTACAGGTGCTACAAGAACTTCTTGTAAAAATCCAAATTGTTTATCCCACAATACAGATATTCCTGCAAACATTGATGAAAAAAGAATGGACATAGCTACGATACCTGGTGCAAAGAAATGTATAAATTCTATATCTTCATTTAATCCCGGCATTTTTATAGAACTAAATCCTGATCCAAGGATAAATAAAAAAAACAATGGTTGGGCTATCGTGACAACTATTCTACTTTTTGATCTTACAAACTTTTTCATTTGTCTAATCCACATAACATATATTGCCTGTAAATCTACTGTCTTCACCTAATGACGACCTCCTTTGAATCTTATTGGAATTGAGTCTGCTAAATTATTTTTTTGTTCATTATCACGAATTGTCCTACCTGTATATGATAAAAAAACATCATCAAGAGTTGGTTTTCTAACATTTATCGATTTAATTTTAACATTTATTTTTTGCGCTATCTCAATAATTATTGGTATTTTCTCATCGCCTTTTTCTACACCTAAAGTTATTTTTTTCTCATGTTGTTTTATTTGACTAATCCAATTTTCTTTTTCCAATTCTTTGCTAAGATTGTTTAAATCATCACTAACTAAGGTTATTACATCCTTTCCTACCTTATTTTTTAAATTATTAGTTTGATCTATAACAAGAATTTTTCCATGATCTATTATACCAACTCTATCACATAAGTAATCTGCTTCATCCATGTAATGAGTAGTTAGAAATATTGTAGTTTGTTCTTCTTTATTCATTTTTTTTATATATTGCCATATAACTCTCCGTGTTTGGGCATCAAGTCCTAGTGTTGGTTCATCTAAAAAAAGAACAGTTGGGTAATGCATTAATCCCCTTGCGAGTTCTAACCTTCTTTTCATACCACCTGAGTAGTTTTTAACTAGAATCTTTCTTTTTTCTTGAAGATCAACTAAGTTTAATATTTCTTCAATTCTTTTTTTTCTTTTATCTTTATTCATTCCATACATTCTAGCATGATATTCTAGGTTTTCTTCACCTGTAAGGTCTGTGTCAAGTGCCGGCTCTTGAAAAACTATTCCAATTTTTTGTCTTACTTGATTTCTTTGTTTTATTATATCAAATTCTGCTATTTTTGCAGTGCCCTCAGTTGGATTTAGTAGAGTTGTAAGCATTTTAATAGTGGTTGTTTTTCCTGCGCCATTTGGTCCTAAAAAGCCAAATACTTCTCCTTGTTTGACTGTAAAATTTACTTTTTTTACTGCTGTTAATTTACCAAATTTTTTAGTAAGATTTGAAGTTTTTATAATCTCCAAGTTTTTTCCCCATTTTATTTTTTTTTCAATATCTTTGTTTTGTTAATAAATATATCATTATAATTGATTATGAAGCAAAGGTTTTTTTATTTTAATTGTAATAGGTATTCAAATGGATTTTTATTCTGAAATAATAAATCTAATTCTTAGTGGTAACATACAAAATAAAATAGAACTCCATAAAACAAAGATTCTGCTTTGTAAGAAATATGGTATTAATGTTATTCCTGCTGATAGTGAAATTCTTTCTAGACTTCCACAAGATTTTTCTGATTCCGAAAAAGAAATCGCAATATCTCTTTTACGCAAGAAAGCAACTCGTAGTATATCTGGTGTAGCAATTATTGCTGTAATGACTTCGCCTGAAAAATGTCCTCATGGTCTTTGTATACCTTGTCCAGGTGGTCCTGTTTATGGAACTCCTCAGAGTTATACCGGACATGAACCTGCTGCTATGCGAGCAAGTCTTAATGATTTTGATCCTTTCTTACAGACACGCAATCGATTACAACAACTTAGAGTTATTGGACATCCAGTTGATAAAATCGATTTTATAATTATGGGTGGTACTTTTACAGCAAGAGATCCTTATTATCAGGAATGGTTTATTCGTCGTTGTTATGATGGATTAAATGGTAAAAGTTCTAAAAACTTAAATGAGGCAAAAAAAATAAATGAAAAAACAAGAAGTCGATGTATTGGTTTAACAATTGAAACCCGGCCTGATTGGTTCCGCCTACGTCATGCAGATGTGGCTCTGGATTGGGGTGCGACGAGAGTTGAACTTGGTATTCAAACTGTTTTTGATGATATTCTAAATTTTATTAATAGAGGCCATACAGTTGCAGATAGTATCATTGCAACTCGAATAGCAAAAGATTGTGGTTTTAAAATTTGTTATCATATGATGCCAAATCTTCCTTTAAGTGATTATAAATCTGATATTAGAGCTTTTAAAACTATTTTTCAAGATTCAAAATTTAAACCTGATATGATAAAAATTTATCCCACTCTAACAATTAAGGGAACAAAGCTTTTTGATATGTGGAAAAAAGGTGATTATAAACCTTTAGTAACTAATGATATAGTAAAACTGGTTACAGAAATTAAAACACTTGTACCTGAGTGGGTACGCATACAACGAATACAACGAGATATCCCATCTCAAATCATTAATGCAGGTGTGAATAATAGCAATCTTAGACAATTTATTGAAAAAGAACTTGAAAAAAACAAATTTGAATGTCGCTGCATTCGTTGTCGAGAGATTGGTCATAAAAATTTAAAACAAAAGATTGAATTTAATCAAGAACAAATTAGGATTACAAATTTTTTTTATGGTGCAAGTGACAGTCAAGAAATATTTATCTCCTTAGTTGATAAAAAAAATGATGCACTAATTGGTTATTTAAGGCTTAGAAATATTGTTAATTCTCATAGAACTGAACTTCAAAAATATCCTTGTATGATTATCCGCGAATTAAAAGTTGTAGGTCAAGAGTTAGCTCTTGGTGAGAAATCAAATAAAAGTATGCAACATAAGGGTTATGGTAAAGAATTACTTGAAGAAGCGGAAAAAATATGTATGGAAGAATTTGATAAAAAATATCTTTTTGTTCTCAGTGGTGTTGGTGTTAAACCTTATTATCGAAGATTGGGTTTTAGGAATAAAGGCGTTTATCTTTTAAAAACACTATAATACATGTTTTTCCTTTAGGGTTTTTGATTATATATGAAGATACAGCCAGAATGTGTCCCCTGTCTACTAAAACGAGTTCTTTTTGAAGCTGATCTTAGTACAGATAATAAAAAAATCCAGAATAAGACAATAAAGAAAGCATGCACACTTTTATCAAGCTTGTATGATCCAAAAGCATGTAGTGTTGATATTGCAACAAAAGTTCATAAACTTGCTTATGAGACACTTGGTGATGAAGACCCCTATAAAAAACTAAAAGCTGCATCAAATAAAACAGCAAAAAAACTTATACCGCGAGTTGAAGAGTTAGTAAATGTATGTGAAGATCCTCTTCGAATGAGTATGCTTTGTAGTATTGTTGGTAACATGATGGATTTTGGTATTGATGGGGCTAGTAGCAGTCCTGAAAAATTACAAGATATTTTTGAAGATACTATTTCTGAAGATTTAGGTTATGATGACTATGATGAACTAAAAATATATTTAAAAAATGCAAAAAATGTTTTATTATTTACAGATAATTGTGGTGAAATAGTATTTGATAAAATATTATGCAGAGAACTTAAAAAATTTAATCCAGATATCTTTTTAACAGTAGTATTAAAAGGAGAAAACATTCTTTCCGATGCAACAATAAAAGATGCACTAGATATTGAGCTTGATAAAGAAGTAAATCAAATGCTCACAACTGGTTGTTTTGCTGTTGGTATTAATTTTGAAAAATTACCTTCAGATGTATTAGATCTTTTAGATAAATCAGATATAATTCTTTCTAAAGGGATGGGTAACTATGAGGCTTTTTCTGATACGGACTATAGACCTATTGCGCATCTCTTAAGAACTAAATGTAAAGCTATTGCCAATTCATTAGGTGTTGATAAGGATATGAATATAATTAAACTATATTGCTGATAATAGTGACTTTATATCTGAAGTATTAATAATAAAGCGATTTAAACTTGAATTTGAGATATTAATAAAATTTAATAGTGGAAAGATACAAATTCTTTAAATATTACTTCCTCATTCCGAATTTTTAATGGCACTTTGGCAAGGAAAAGCAAAAAGAAGCAAATCTGGTCGTAGAATTCGATATGCTCGTGGTAAAAGAAAATTTGAAATAGGTAGAGAATCACTTCTTACTACTATTGGTGCAAATAGATTAAAAGTAATTAGAACAAAAGGAAATAATCGAAAAACAAGAGTAAAGACTTCAGATATTGTATATATACTTGATCCTAAAACTCTAAAAACTACAAAAACAGAAATATTAACTGTTAAAGAAAATCCTGCAAATATCCATTATGTTAGAAGAAACATAATTAATAAAGGAGCAATAATTGAAACAAAAATTGGAAAAGCAAAAGTTACCTCAAGACCTGGACAATGTGGGACTATCAACGCATTACTGTTAACAAAATAATATTTTTTTAAATTTTAGTGATAGTTTATGGTTTCAAGAGGAGAAGAAAAATACGTTATTTATCCAGTATATTTTGATAAAAATGTTTCGAGATTAAAAGGCAGACGGATTTCAAAGAAATATGCTATTGAAAAACCCTTAATCGATAATATTTTAAAAGCTGCAAAATTACTAAATTTAAATCCCATATTGCATAAAGAAAGCTTTCATCCTTCAAAACCTTGGCATAAGGATGGGAGAGTACTGATAGATAAAAAAGATTCAAAAAATAAACTTTTAATTCAAATTGCAAAAATTTTATAGATATTTTAATTTAAAATGGTTAGTAAAGAAAAACAAAAAGTGTTTTTACATATTTTTTTTCTAAAATTATTATAGATGCATACTTAAACTCTTGAATAGATTTTTATAATTATTAAAAAATTTAAGTTATTAACTATAAACATTAATCAAAAAAACTTTATTAATTAATAAGGTTTATTTTTTAAATAGTAATATTAATTTAAACTTCATACGTTAACATGTCTCATAATTATAAAAATATTTAATTCTAACAAGTCTTAGATTACTGACAGGTTTTCTAATAAATATGGTAGATAATATTTAGCATGCGTTATTATTATAACTAAAAAACTAATTTAGAATATTGGATGGATGCAGAAAATAAAGTGAAAAGAGCGGCAATTTATACAAGGGTTTCAACAGAAGATCAAGCAAAAGAGGGTTTTTCATTAGATGCACAACTAGAAAAATTGAGATCATACTGCAAGGCAAGAGATTGGGAAATAGCTGGAGAATATATAGATGATGGATATTCTGCAAGGTTTGTAAAACGTCCAGCATACAATAAAATGATCGAGGAAATAGACAAATGGGATGCCCTTCTTGTAATTAAAATGGATAGAATACATAGAAATTCAAAAAATTTTATGATGATGATGGAATACCTAAAAAAACAAGATAAAGAGTTTGTCTCTATGACTGAATCTCTTGATACCTCAACAGCCATGGGTAGATTTGTAATGGATATAATACAAAGAATCGCACAACTTGAATCCGAACAAATCGGAGAGCGAGTATATATTGGTATGGAACAAAAAGCCAAAACAAATGGTGGTATCCTAGGTTTTAACATACCATATGGTTATGACTATAGTAATGGAAAGTTGAAAATTAAACAAAATGAAGCTGAAAATGTTAAAAATATTTTTCAAAATTATCTTAAGGGTAAAAGTATGAAAAAAATTGCTGAAGAACTCAATATAAAAAATATACCTACAAAATTAAACAAAACCTGGGGAATTCAAACAGTATCTTTAATTTTAAAAAATCCAATTTACTGTGGTTATTTACACTGGGAGGATTACTTAAACCCCAGTGATCATCCATCTATAATTGATAAAAATTCCTTTAATAATGTACAAAAATTGATACAAAAGAAAAATATTAAAACTTGCCACAATTCTAATACGTTTTTAATAGAGTAGGAATAGTTACTCATGAAATAAAAACTCACATGATCATTAATAATTATAAAACTTGAATGAAAAATAGGGGTTTTTATGCATAAAAAGATGAATTAAGAAACTTTTATATCAATTTCGGTCTACCGAAGTTGATAATATCGAATAATAAATCAGATTTATATTTTTTTAATAGAAAATACTAATAAGTTTTATTATTCTACCTTAAAGATCTAGTTTTTAAATTATAAATTTGTTAATTTTTGCATTGATTAATAATTATTTTAGATAACTTGTTGCTATTAAATATATTAAATTATTATTGCATGCTAGATCTTATCTAACACTTTAAAGTTTTTTTAATGTTACTTGTTAACACTGTTATAATGACAAGAATAATCACGGTTTTTATTATTAAATCTTAAGTTTAATAAATAAATATTATAGCTTTACTAAATTTACTTAATAAATGTATAATATTAATTAATTATATTTTAAATTTATTCATATCATGAAATATTAATATTTTTAGAAATCATATTGATTTTTAATTATGATACTTAAATAATAAATCAATTAACATTCCTAGTATTATTTGGTAAATCTCAATAGTTAAATCAAAGAAAACTTTTAATAATAAGTAGAATTTACCCACCACATAAAAATAAAATTGATTAATAGGTGCACAAAAATATGTACATAGTTATAGTTGGAGCGGGTGGAATTGGAAGACGTCTTACTGAAATTGCTCTTAAAGATGGTAATCACAATATAATAGTCATTGATAAAAATCAGGAAGCCTGTGAAAATATTGCACGAAAGTATGATGCAATAGCAATTAATGCTGATGCAACACAGGAAGAAACACTTGATGAATCAGAAGTTAAAAAAGCAGATGTTCTAGTAACTACTACTAAAGATGATGCAATAAATATTATGGTATGTAGTCTTGCAAAAAATAAAGGTGTTAAAAATCTTATATCTGTTGTTAATAGAGATGAAAGTAGACCCATGTATTCGGAGAAAGGTGTTAAAATGATTAAAAATCCTAATACTATTATGGCCGAACATCTCTATAAATCAATTAAACATCCAAATGTTGAGGAATATATGAATGTAGGTAAATATGCAGAGATTTTCCGCATTCCTGTGAAAGATGGTTCCAAACTTTCGGGTAAAACAATTAATAAAGTAGGTCTTCCTAAAAAAAGCTTGATTGTAGCTATTGAAAGAGCTGAAAAGTTTATAATTCCAACTGATACTGTTTCATTATTTTCTGGTGATAGGGTAACGATACTTTCTCATAAAAATCAAGTTGATAAAGTTGCTGAGATGTTTTTAGATTAATCTAAATGCTAATCTTACGTAAATTATATATAAAGGATGTATTATTCTAGCTTCAGTTTTTCAGAAGATTTTTGAGGAGTTATTATGGAAGATGAAAAGTTAACTAAAACTGGCACAACAACTTTAGGAATTGTATGTAAAGATTGTGTTGTAATGGCAACAGAAACACGTGCAACTATGGGTACTCTTATTGCTCATAAAGAAACTAAAAAATTGTATAAGATTGATGAACATATTGCTCTTGCAACAGCAGGATTGGTAGGAGATCTTCAGGTACTTGCAAGATATCTAAATGCAGAGGCAAATCTTTACCGATTAAAACGTGATTCAAAAATACCTGTTAAAAGTGCGGCAACTCTTATGTCTAATATATTAAATCAACGTAAATTTTACCCTTATTATGTTCAATTAATTCTTGGTGGATTTGATAGCTCTGGAGGTCATGTTTTCTCTCTTGATGCTGCAGGTGGGGCAATTCCAGATAAATATACTTCTGGAGGTTCAGGTTCCCCATATGTATTTGGTGTTTTAGAGGACTTATATCGTGATAATCTTACAATGAATGAATGTATTGATATAGCTATAAGAGCAATAGGTGCTGCAAAACGTAGAGACTCTGCTTCAGGGGGTTTAACAAATATCGCAGTTATCAATAAAGAAGGTTTTAAAGAAATTTCTCAGGAGGAAATAAAAAAACGTTTTGATAAAATTTCTAAGGAATAAATAATTTTTTTTTGTTTATTTCATTTTATATTGATTAATTTAATTATATAGATTATATTTATTTGTCAATAAAATTTGTAAAAGGTATTATTTATGCCGGTAGATGATGTTTTAAGAGAAGTTAAAGGTAAAGTTCGGGGAGTTATACCACCGAGTATCGATGTATCTGATGTTGAGTTTGAAGGGGCGCTTGTTGTAATTTATACAAAACATCCAGATAAGTTTGCTAAGAATGAAGATTTGATAAAACAGTTAGCAAAAATGCTTCAACGTCGTATTGCGGTAAGACCTGATACTAGTGTTATCACTGATACTGATACATCGGAACGAAAAATTAAGGAGATCATCCCGAATGATGCAGAACTAACTAATATTTATTTTTTACCTGAAATGGGTGAGGTTACAATTGAGGTAATGAAACCTGGTGTTGCTATTGGTAAGCAAGGTGCTCTATTAAATGAAATTCGTAAAAAAATTAATTGGTCTCCTCGTATTATTCGTACACCTCCTATTCAATCTAAAACTGTTAAAGAAATTCGAGGTTACCTTCGTTCGATGAGTGAGGAACGTAAAGAGATTCTTAGAAAAGTTGGTCGTCGTCTTCATCGTGGTATTTCTAAAGGTGAAAAATTTATTCGGGTGACTGCATTAGGAGGTTTTAGACAAGTTGGTCGTAGTTGTTGCTTATTGCATACTCCAGATAGTAAAATTATGATTGATTGTGGTGTTGATGTTTCTTCTGAGAGTACTACACCTTATTTACATTTACCAGAGGTGCTACCTTTTGAAAATTTAGATGCTGTGGTTATAACTCATGCTCATCTTGATCATTCAGGTTTAGTACCTCTTTTGTATAAATATGGTTATGATGGACCTGTTTATTGCACTCCACCAACTCGTGATTTGAGTACTCTTTTACAGATGGATTACTTAAAAGTTGCGGCAGCTGATGCTAAAAAAATTCCTTATTCAGCGGAAAATATACGTGATTTAATTAAACATTGTATAGCTATGGAATATGGTGATACAACAGATATAACTCCTGATGTAAGACTTACTTTTCATAATGCAGGCCATATCCTGGGTAGTGCCATTGCACATTTTCATATAGGTGAGGGTTTGTATAATATTGCTTTTTCTGGTGATATTAAATATGAACGAACATGGCTTTTTAATCCTGCAGTTAATCGTTTTCCTCGGCTTGAATCAATCTTTGTCGAATCAACTTATGGTGGTCGTGATGATTTTCAACCTAGTCGTCAAGATGCTACAGATAGACTTAGTGATATAATTCAGAGTACTATCAAAAAGAAAGGAAAACTTTTGATTCCTGTTTTTGCAGTTGGTCGTAGTCAAG
This sequence comes from Thermoplasmatota archaeon, assembly GCA_041550515.1. Lineage (GTDB taxonomy): Archaea > Thermoplasmatota > E2 > DHVEG-1 > DHVEG-1 > PFL35. Next base: position 20,997 of record JBFEOQ010000020.1, read on the forward strand.
AGGTTATGATAGTTCTAGAGAATCTTGTAAGAACAAAAAAGATACCTGTAATTGATGTCTTTCTGGATGGAATGATCTGGGAAGCAACAGCCATTCATACAGCATATCCTGAATATTTAAATAATAAACTTAGAGCCCAAATTTTTCAGCAGGGTGAAAATCCACTTTTATCTGAGATTTTTAAACGAGTAGACAGTCATGAGATGAGACAACGGATACTAAATGACCATCCTAAATCTTGTGTAGTTCTTGCAACAAGTGGTATGATGAATGGTGGACCTGTTATGGAATATTTTAAGGAATGGGCTAGTGATAAAAGAAATACTATAGCTTTTGTTGGTTATCAAGCGGAGGGAACTCTCGGTAAACGTATTCAAAAGGGATGGTCTGAAATACCTTTAAACACTGGTGGACAAATAGAGAATATAAAAATGAATATGAGTGTTGAAACCTGTGATGGCTTTAGTGGTCATAGTGATAGACGTCAACTATTGAACTATATAAATAATATGTCACCTAGACCTGAGCGTATAATCTTTGGTCATGGTGAGGAGAGTAAATGTATTGATATTGCTAGTGCTGTTCATAAAAGATATAATATAAATACTTCTGCTCTTTGGAATCTTGAAACAACACGTTTCAAATAATAATATTTTTTTAAAACATTATTAGTAATTCTTCCTAGTTGTAATAAAAATCTTGATACACTTATTAAATATTTAGAGGTTTTGCTAGACCCCATAGATTATTAAATCTTTCATCTAGAATTTGTATATCTGTTAAATTCACATAAGCTGTTCCAATGTAGCTTGGTTCATCGCTTTTTTCAGGTAATATTTTTATTCCGTTTACTGCTATTTCTTTACCATATACAAAGTTACGCATTGTTCCATTAACATCTTCTGAGAAATATCTTATCTCTAAATTATCTCCATATATTTCTTTGAGTTTTTTTATTTCAGCCATGTTTGTGGTATTATCAATAATAAGCTGTATTTTTGTGTCTAACTCTAAAAATTTTTTGAAATATTTTATAAACGGTTCTTCGAAGAATCTCTCACCGCCTATTTGCATTTTTAAATCATTATTTTTTTCAATTAAATTATTTAGAACGTTATATAAAATCCATTTACCGCTATATTGAAGAGTTACATTTCCAATTCTTTTTAGTTTAATGCCATATTTTTCAAAGTTAGTAGTATAATATCTACTATATTCATTTAATCTGTTTTCAATTATTTTGTAGGTTTCTTCTGCAATTACTTTTTTAAGGTCTTTTTTTACATCCTCCCATATGGCACGTGGGTGTACCGGTAGATAACTTTCCCGTCCAAAATCTTCATTTGAATCATTTGAAAATAATACTTTTGCTATTAATCCATGTCTAAGCAGTGATGCTCGACCTGTTTCGAGAGGTCGTCTGGTTATATTTGCAAATTCTTCAGCGGTTTTTAAAAATTCTGAAAATTCCTTTGGGCAATCTATAATTAATGTTACATAGTATACAGCTGCTTCTCTTGGACGATTTATTTTTAACCTTTCAAACATCATTTCAAAATCTTGAATATGATCTAGCTTAACATTACTTTTGAATTCACATCCCATTCCTAACACCAATCCACTTTTTTTTATTAATTAATTGTTTTCTGCTATCCTAATCTAATATTAAAAAATCTATAATAGTTTTATATATTTTATGGATGCATATTCTATTGTATATGCATATTTATTTTTTTTTAAATTATTGTTTTTTTTCCTGGTTTTATTTCTCTGAAATATTTTCGACAGTCTCTTTTTATCATTGCTATTTGTTGCTGTGGAATTTGATAAACCTGTTGCGAATATTCTTCGGCAAATATTAAACCATGGATGAAAGCACCAATGTTGTATTTTTTATCCTTACCCATTTTTAATATATCATCTGCTATTTTTATGGCATCTTCGATTGTATAAGATGTTTTTGTAGATTTCTTCTCATCTGTTTGTTTTTTTTCAGGCATAAAAACTAACTATGATTTGTTACTATATATTTGTTTTTAAAAAAATAGGGATTTAAAAAGAAGGAGGGCTGGCCTCACACATAGGAGGGGATGGGATGCACTCTAAAAACTACCAGCCCGATTCCTTCTGTATCCTGTGATGATAAAGGTATTTAAGAATATTTTTCGCAGATGAATATGTAATTAATTATGTAGTTAAGATTCAATATTTATTAATAAAGTATTTTGCGATAAATGATTTATATAATAAAATCCTTATTTTTTAGAGTTTTTTATAATTAATATAGCTAGGCTCTCATTTGTTTTATATCAATCCAATAATTATAATTAATGATTATTAAGGAAATATTAAATTAGAAAAATTTTGGTTTTGTGTCCATTAAAGTTTTTGTAAATTGATTTCTATAGCAATCCAGACATAGATAATCTCCTTTGACAGTATTATATGTTAGTTTTGTATCAATATTAGTTTTTCTACATATTTTACATTCAATTTTTTTCATTTATTCACCACATCATATACACAAAATATGGATCTGATCAATTTTTGTTAATCAATATATTTAAAATTGCTGTGTTATAATGTCAAAAAGTCAGAATATAAAAATTAATAATATGAACTAATAATAGTTTTTTATTATTAAATTTCAAATTTTTAAGTGAAACAACTACAATAATAAGTAATGTAATTATAATATACCTGTAAATTGATATAAATTAGATAATATGATGAACTCTAATATAAAAAAAATAATATTTTTTATTAGTTTTTTGATTATATCTCAAACAATAGGAGTAACTGCATTTAATAAAAATATTACCTCCAATAATTTTTCTATATTATCTAATAGTGAGAATTATGATATGGTGATTATTTCAACGTCATTATATTCAAATTTTATAATTCCGTTAATTAATCATAAGAATTCATTAGGTGTTAAAACTTTTTTAAAAACGATTACAGAGATTTATGATAATTATGCGGGGCGTGACAATGCAGAAAAAATTAAATATTTTATAAAGGAAGCTAAGGAATTATATGATGTTAATTATGTGCTAATCATTGGTGGAGCAATGGATATCCCTGGTCGATATACACATATATATTTTAATGAACCTTTTGATTATCCAACTCCTGATGAATGGGTTTTTACATCTGATTTTTATTATGCTGATCTTTATGATCAAACTGGTTCTTTTAGTAGCTGGGATAGTAATGAGAACAATATTTTCGCTGAATATAACTGGTATGGAAACACAGATGATATCGATCTTGTTCCAGATGTTTATATTGGGCGACTTGCATGTATTGATGAAATTCAAGTACAAAATTGTGTAAATAAAATAATAATGTATGAAAATGAAAAATCTTGGGAGCAGCATTGGTTTACAAATCTAATAATGATAGCAGGTGATGGTATACCTTTTGATCAAGAAAATATTGATGAATCTGAATATTTACAAGAATTTATAATTGATAACATGGATGGTTTTATTCCTAATCGGCTTTGGGCAACAAATGGTGGATTATCTAATGCTTATAATATAAATGATGCAATTAATAAAGGAGCAGGTTTTGTTTTTTTTAATGGGCACGGTTCTCATGACTCATGGGTGACTTATTTACATAATAGTTATGTTATGGTTCCACCAGGTTATTATAAAGTATCTCATATTGATCAGTTGACAAACAATAAGACATTACCAATTATTATTTCAGATGCATGTCATCATTTACAATATGATTTATATAATAATTGTTTTGGTTGGAGTTTTGTTTCAAATCCTAATGGTGGTGCAATAGCCTTTATTGGAGGATCTGATGTTGATTTAGCATATGCAGGAACAAGAATTGTTGAAAAAGGAATAGAAAAACTTTGTCTAAAAATTAGTATCCTTTATCAGAATGGATTTATAAAACTTGGAGATCTCTGGGGGAGAGGATTAATTGAATATCAACCAGATGAAAATGATATTGTTGATTTGTTAACGATTTTACAAAATCATCTTTTTGGTGATCCCTCTTTACAAATCGCTGCTACCTCTCAGCCGCCTGATAAGCCAAATCCACCAATTGGCCCATCAAAAGGAAAAATAAAAATTTCACATGAATTTACAGCAATTACAAATGATCCTAATAATGACAAAGTATTTTATCTATTTGATTGGGGGGATGATAAATTAAATAATTGGAATGGTCCCTTTGATTCTGGAGAGCTATGCAGGGTTAATCATACATGGGAAAAACAAGGTATATATCAGGTAAAAGTGAAAGCAAAAGATGAACATGGAGTTCATAGTGAATGGTCAGAATCAATAGGAGTTAGCATGCCAAAAAATAAGATGTTTTATCTTAATTATATTTTATTTGAAAGATTATTTTATCGTTTTTATTTTATTAAAATAAAACTAGACCATTTACTATAACATTAATCAAAATTAAAAAAA
>JBFEOQ010000021.1:0-25268 GCA_041550515.1 Thermoplasmatota archaeon
AACACAGGCTTTGACACAGTCACAGTTACATGGTTAGAAGATGAAGATAACACTCCTCCAATCACAAAAAAAACAATTGGTGAACCAAATGAAGATGGAGGATATATTATTTGGCCATTTACACCAATAACCTATGAAGCCACAGATGATATGTCAGGAGTACAATATATCTACTACGAAGTATGGTGGGATTCAAATGAAGATGGAATTGTTGACATGTTAATGGCTGAAAAAACAATTTATGATAATATTGTTATGTTTTCAGTTGACATGTATGGAATATTTATTAATACAATAGAACTAAGATGGTGCGCAGTTGACAATGCAGATAACATTGAAGATATGCATTATCAACAACATTATGTAACTCCCTAAATACCTCTGAATTAACCAACTTTAAAAACTCAAAAAAATATTTAATTAAAATTCAAACTAAACCTATTTAATCTAAGGATAAATTTTTATTTTCTAAAATCCCTTTATCTTATTTTTTTAAAATAGTAAAGAATTAAGATTACTATAACTAAAAAAACAAAAATTAATAATAATATAATTTTAGATAATTCAAACTCTTGTTCAATATCTATATTGTTATTTATAAAAATATTATTACTAACAGAATTTGAGTAAATAGGTAGATGAATTCCAATATTATTATAAGAAAAATTATTTCTCATTACACTATTATTAGAAGATAATCTGATATTTACACCACTGTAACTATTGTTTATAAAACTATTACTTTTAATAACATTGTTATCTGAAGAATAATATAATCCTACACCATTATAAAAATTATTTTTAATCGTATTATTAATAATTAAATTGTTTTTAGAACTACTAAGATAAATACCACAATTATAACTATTTTGAATTAAATTTTTATTAATCGAATTTTCTGAAGAAAAATAAAGAGTTAATCCATAAAAGTTATTTCTGATAACATTATTTTCTATAACATTATAATTTGAGCTTAAATTAATACCTGAAAGTGGATAAATAAGACCACTATTTTGAATGGTGAAATTTTTAATTGTAACATTATTTGCATTAATTTTAATGTTGTTTCCAGTCCCCCTGCTATCAATTATTGTATTATTTTTGTTTTCTCCAATTAGAATTATTGATTTATCGATTACAATATTTTCAAAATATGTACCATTTAAAACATATACAATATCTCCTAAATCAGCTGCATCTATACCATCCTGAATTTTTGTAAAATTAGCTAATCCTGACTGACTTATATAAATTATTGAATTATTGCCCCCTTCTAAAGATTCAGCTGTAACAGTTAAAAGAAAAAAACATATGATTAACCATAAAATATATATTTTATTCAAGTGGAATTCTCCATTATATCTTTTTTTTCTCTATTTTTATTTTTGTGTGAATAATTAATATTTTATAAATATTTCATGTAATCGGTATTTTTAAAAGTAATAGATAATTATCCTTGATTGTGTTTAGAAATATAGTATATATAATTTTATTTTTGATTTTGCTAATTACAATATTATTTATTGGATGTATTGAGGAAAAAACCAGTATTAATGAATTTAAATACAAATCAACAGAGAAAATAGATTTAGCAGAAAAAGAAGGAAAAATGACTTTTAATATCACTATTAGAACAAATGAAACTGCAGAAATAGTTCGTCTTTGGGTACCTTATCCTGTGTCAAATGAAAATCAGAAAATCGAAAATATCACAATAAATGGTAATTATGATTTTAATGGAATATATAGAGAAGGAATTTATGGAAACATGATACTTTATGCAGAATGGAATAAACCAAAGGGATTCCCAAAAATAAATTTCTCTTTTGACGTATGGCGAACTGAGATAATATTAAAAAATTTTCCAGATGAACAAGGAGAGATTCCAAGTGAGATACAAGATTTTTTAATACCAACAAAACTTGCCCCCAATTCTGGTATAGTCAAAGAAATTGCAGATGAGGTTACTAAAGACAAAATAACGATATTAAGCAAAGCAACAGCTATATATGATTATGTTATTGAACATGGTGAGCGTGATCCAAATTTAAATTTCTGTGGAAATGGAGATGTATGTGTACTTCTTCAAAATTTAAAAGGTAAATGTGTTGATTTCTCCTCTGTTTTTGTAGCATTATCAAGAACTTCGGGTGTTCCCGCAAGAGAGATATTAGGAATTAGAATCTCTGATAATGGTGATATTACAGGAGCTTATCATTGTCGTGCTGAATTTTACCTTCCAAATTATGGTTGGGTTCCAGTTGATCCATCAGATGTTGCTAAATTAATGTTAAAAGAAAATCTTGATATAAATAATTCAAAAATAGTAAAATATAGGGATTATTTTTTCGGAGCACAATCAGAAACATATATTGATTTATCAACAGGTAGAGATATTGTTTTAAACCCCAAACAAGATGAAGATCCACTAAATTATTTCATGTATCCCTATGCTGAAGTTAATGGGGTTGCCTTAGATTTTATTTCGCAGGAATATTTGAAATATAGTGTAACCTTTAATGAAAAATTACATACATAAAAAATTTTTTAATATTTTTTATTTATAGAAAATTTATATCATATTAGAGATTTATTTAACCAAATTTTCAATCTATCTTTTATAAATTTTTAAATAATCATAATTTCCTGCAAAAATGCAATTTATTTTAAGTAATTTAACATTTTGCTGAATTTTTTAAAAAAACGTTTTATAATTAAATAAAACAATGTAACATTTGGTGATAAAAAAATGGGAGAATGTGTAGAATGTAAAAAGAATTTGAGGATATTAGAAGGTTATCGTCATCCTGTTAAGGGTAAAGATTTTTTATTATGTAGAAAATGTTTTGATACTATTTTTGAAAGTATAGAGAAATACCAGGAATTTGTTTCTCCATATATCGGATATTTTAATAAAGAATTATCAACAATTGATGATGTTCAAAAGATTGGAGAAAATATCACTAAAAATATTAAAAAGATGCAAAATAGAGTAAACAATCTATGGTCTAATAAAACCAATCAAAATGCTGATGAATATTTTTCTCCGATTCATTAGATTCTTATTTGTTTACTTAGTATAAACAGAATAAACCTATATTGATAAAGTTTTTATTAATGAAGTGTAATCAAATATTTTTTTAAAGAAATATATCTTTTTTAAAAAATAAATTCGATAATGTTATTTTTCTAAATTCATATATCGTGAATTTTAAATTTAAATTAACATAATGTTATTTAATTTATTTGAAAAAAATCATAATGTTATGTATTATCAAAAAGTTTTTAAGGATTATTTAGTTTTAAAATAGTAAAAGAGGTGTATAAATTATGGGAATGCCAAATGCGATAAAATGTAATCTTTGTAGTGATAAAGCTTTCTTTGAAATTAAAGAATGTAATAACCACATAAAAAATTATCATCGTAGTACTAACTTTGTTGGGAATGCATTTAAATGTGAGAGTTGTGATGCATTTTTTGATACTTGCAATGAATTAACGGATCACATTGCAGCGGCTCATTAACAATAATAAAATTGTATTGATTGTAATAAATACTCCAAAATAAAATAATATATACAAACTAATAAATAATTTAAAAAATTTTTAAATTATTGATTTATATGGAAGAGATAGACCTTAAAGACCGAAAAATACTATATGAGCTTGACATTAATTCTAGACAATCCTTTTCACAATTAGGTAAAAAAGTTGGTCTGCATAAAGATTTAGTAGCATATAGAGTAAAAAAACTTTTAGAAAAAGGAATAATAAAACATTTTTATACTGAAATTGATGACTATAAGTTAGGATACATTAGGTATAGATTCTATTTCAATTATCAATATGCATCTCCTTATATAAAGGATGAAATCATTAATTTTTTTGTAAAAAACAAATATACAAGAATCATACACTCTGCCGAAGGTCATTATGATCTAGTAATAATATCAGATGTTAAAGGAATATCAAAATGTTATTCGGTATGGGATACTATAATAAGTAAATATAGAGAATATTTTGTGAATCAGGTTTTTTCTGTCATTTTTAAAGCTAATATCTATAGATATTCTTTCTTATTAGGTGATAAAAAAGAATTGGAAACTAGAAATAAATCTATATTATATGGTAGTGATGAAATAGTTAAGATTGATGACTTGGATTATAATATTTTAAAAATTATTTCTCAAGATTCAAGGATACAAACAATAGAAATTGCTGAAAAACTAAATTCAACTGCTATAACAATAAAAAATAGAATTAAACAATTAAAAGAATCTGGTGTAATCAAAGCATTCAGGATTGATTTAGCACTTTCAAAATTAGGTTACCATAGATACAAAGTTGATATAGTTCTTAAAGACTATAAAAAATTACATAAAATTATACAATATATTGAAAAAAATCCTTATCTTGATGAAGTTATTCTATCAATAGGATATGTTGATTTAGAATTGATTTTTATTCTAAAAAATCCAAATCAACTACACGAAATAATGAAGAATCTTCAAATTAAATTCCCTAATACCATAAAAAATTATGTATATTTTAGTGCAATACAGACATACAAATGGAGCTGGATGCCAGAAATATAAATATTTACCAAGCAACATTAGTTTAATATACAACTAATTTAAAACCCCTATTTTCTTAAAAAAAATTGATTATAGATGAAAAATATTTAGTTATTTAAGTTAAGAAAAAAATTTATGGATAAAAAAACTCTAAAATCTTTTTTTATTGGGTAGATACATAAGAGGTAAAAAACTCCCCCACTAATTTTTCACATTAAGTATCTAGCCAATAATAAATGATGTAATTTTATTACATATAAATATTTTTTGAAAAAAATAAATTTTATCACTCATATAAAATAAATAAGTATAATCAACAGTAATACTAATTAAAATAAAAAAAATAATATTATTATTTTTTACCTAATGCTTAATAATAGGATAGCATTAAAAAAAAATTTATGATTAAATAAGATTTTTTGCTTCATTTAAACTTAGTTTTTTACATTGTGTTGTTTTATTACCTGTTTTTTAAAAATATGTTGCATATGTTACAAAAAATATTTTATATAATATATTGCATTCAATATTATAAGTTAGTAAATAACTTTTTAAAGTGGAGGTAAAAGGAATGAATAAGAAAATAGTTGGACTTTTTATAATAATGCTGTTTACTATTTCTGCAACGACAACTATAGCTACAAATATAAATAAAAATAATTATAATGAATTAAAAATCATTAAACCGACTGATGTACCAGATAAATGGTTAGAGGGAGCAGATCAATATCAAATAGAAAATATTCCTTTTGGATTTGTTATTCAACCATCATTTCCTTGCGCACAAGAATTTAAACCATCCAAAGAAACATTAACCGCCGTTGCATTACCATTTTTTAAATTTGGAAACCCACCATCTGGTACTACAATAACAATTTGGATCCGAAATGAACTTAATGGAAATAATCTTGCAACAGCAAACATAGATGCAGATAATCGGAGATTTAAATCTAATAAGGGAACATGGGTATTGTTTGATTTTGATGATATAGAAATAACTCCAGAAGAATCATATTATATTGTATGTTCAGCAGATAAAGGTACTTTTGATCCTGAGGATAGCAATAATACAAATACTTATTGTTGGTTTTTTGATGTGGGTAATAAATATAATAGAGGTATGGCATTTCAATCAAATGATTCTGGACAAACATGGCCTGATTTAGAAGATTATTTTGATGATCCTGAATATACTGAATGTGATTTTACTTTTATAACATATTATCAAAAACCACCTAAAATCAAAACAACTGACCTATGTCTGTTTTTACAGAAAATTATTCAGCGTTTTCCAATTTTTGAAAAAATACTAAACCAAATAATATAAAATTCCTCATTTTTTTTACATCTATAATATAATGTAACATTTGTTGCTTTTAATTCTTTTATTTTTAATTTAGTTACATATAATTTTCCAAAGATTTAAATTTAGTTATTATATATTATTTTTATATTTTTGGAAAGAGGGAGGTAAAAATGAATAGAAAATTAGTTGGAATTTTAATATGCATGCTATTGACTACAACCTCTATTTTACCAGTTGTTGGTATAATGAACAAAGAGAAACAAATTATGGATATAAATCTGAATTTTTTAGAAAATCATGATCTTGAAATTGAATGGGAACGGTTTTATGGTGATTCTGAAGATGATCTTTTTAGGAATGTGAAACAAACAAGTGATGGGGGTTATATCCTTGTTGGTGTTAAAGACGGGCAATCACATTGGTTATTAAAAGTTGACGAAAATGGCGATATTGAATGGAGTCAAACTACACTTCCAAATCTTGATCTTTGGCCTCGTTGTTACATTGTTGAGGAAACAAGTGATGGAGGTTTTGTTACTGCAGGATGTCATGAGGATGGTATAGCATGGGGATATGATAGATGTATTTGGAAGGTAGATCAAAATGGAGATACAGAGTTTTGTAAAATTTATGATGATCCTGAGTTAGGTTATCATACTTGTATCCAAGAAACAAATGATGAAGGTTTTATTGTTACTGGTGAGATATATTATAATGATTCTACAGTCGATTGGGATGTGTTGTTAATGAAAACTGATTCAACCGGCAATCTAGAATGGCAAAAAACATTTAGATATGGAGAATACGGTGACAATGCATATGCAGTGAAACAAACATTTGATGGTGGTTATATTTTATCAGGACGAAAAGGAAATAGTTTATCAGAAGCTGATTTTTTAATAATTAAGACAGACTCTGAAGGTAATAAAGAATGGGACAAAACTTATGGTGGAAATAAATGGGATTGGTCACAATCAAATGATATTTTGTTATGTAATGATGGTGGTTTTATATTTTTAGCAGAAACCGATTCATTTGGTGCAGGAACTCGAAATATCTGGCTTATTAGAACTGATTCAACTGGAGATATGTTATGGAATAAAACATTTGGTGGAAAGAGACGTGATATGTCTGGAGGTATGGACTTTACTGATGATGGTGGAATAATAATAGTAGGAATATTGGATGCCGCTTATCAGTGGCCTCCAAAAAGTGAAGGTTTACTTATTAAAACAGATGGAAATGGAAATATTCTATGGGAAAAAACTTTTGGATATGAAAGAGCAGATCAATTACAAAGTGTATGTTCAACTAGTGATAAAGGGTATATCGTTGCAGGATTAATTGATTCAACAGAGGATATTGGTGCTGGAAGAAATGATGCGTGGTTAATAAAAATAAAGCAGTTTGATAATACTCCACCTGAGAAACCAGATGCCCCTTCTGGTGATAAACGTGGTACACCTAACGAAGAATATACCTTTACTACAAGTTCTTCAGATAATGAAGAAGATACAATATTATATATGTGGAACTGGGGCGATGGTAATTATAGTGAATGGCTAGAAACTAATGAAGCCTCACATAACTGGACAACAGAGGATAAATTTGAAATTCAAGTAATCGCAAAAGATATTCATGGCGGAAAGAGTGACTGGTCAGATCCATTTATATTTAGTACACCAAAAAACAAAGTATCGGTATACCAGATGCTAATGGCATTATTTGAAAAACTAATCTTTCGGTTTCCGTTCATGGGAAAAATACTAAACCAAATAATATAAAACTAAAAACCCTTTTTTTCTTTTTTTACATTTTGTTGTATTTGTAGATTGTTTTTTTTAATTTTGTTACATCAAGAATAATTAATATTTTATATGATATAATTCCTACAATATTTTATAAAATAGAAAATAATTTTTAGATGGAGGGATACAGTATGTTAAAGAAACTCCTATCAGTTACAGTGATATTTTTTTTAATTAGTTTAACCTGTATACCTGTTACATTTGCTAATAAATCATCAATTAAGAATGATTTCTCTTGGGGTTTTATAATAGATATTAAAACTTATATGCATAGTGATTCTTTTTATGATAATTTAAATGATTCATGGGGTGTAGCATTTGACTTTGTATATTTTATACTTGGAATAGGTAGACATGATTTCAATATAGAATTTTCATATAATATGACAATTCTTGATAAAGATACTAATAAAACAATGCAAGTTATTGATGTTATATCTTTCAATGATGAATTATATTTATTTCAACCATCAAAAGATCCCATGATTAAAATTAAAGCAACTGATCATAAGCAAACTGATATTTTCTTGTACTTATTGGAAGTTTATTGTACCGTAACAATAGAATCAAATGGAGAATTAATATACATGAATGATTTTTATTATAATTGGGAGTAGTATTAATTATCGGAAATTCAATGCTAACTGGTATTAAGATTAAAAAAAACCTAATCTCTAAACTCTTTTTATTCTATACTTTTAGTTACCCTATTAAATATTTTATATCTTAAAGTTCCCCTTTTGTTAAATTGATTACTATGGATATTGACAATAAAATACAGAATCTTAGAGATGCGTTGAATAATAATCTTGTTAAACCTGATAATTATAACAATTTCTTTAATGGAATATTAGATATATTACAGGATATTAATAAAGAGATCAACGAATTAAATGAAATTATTCATTCTTAAAATTTATTTGAACTATTGTTAGGAAGAAGTTTATATATTAAGATTTGTTTCAAAATTGTTGGAAAGGAATGATAATATGGGAATAAGCAAATGGAAATATAAATGTAAAAATGGACATTTATTTGAAGATCCATATAAAGAAGAGCAATTATTTTACTCTAAACATACTTGTCCAATATGTAGTGTTAAGGAGTTCAGAAAAATTTTTGTAGATGATATTGAAGAAAACAAAAATATAGTAACTAAAATAGAAAGACAGGCAAATATATGAAGAAACATCTACTGATAGTTGGAATAGTTGTTATACTTTTAACTGTTGGTTTAAGTGGATGCAATGAAGAAAAAGTAACAATAGCAGATGCAGACAAATTCGTAGGAAAATGGGAAGGTTATGCAGTATACCAAGGTGTTGAATACCCTGACCAAACACTTAGATTTTATGCTTCAGGACATGTTGAAATTCTTTCTTCTACTCCATTTATGTATAGAGTTGAAGGTAATAAATTATACATAGATTATGGGGAAGAATATAACGAAGATATTTTTAATTATTCTTTTTCAAATAATTATAATCAACTTACACTTATCATTACTAATCCATTTAATGAGAGTTATGTAGGGTATAAATATGTTTTAAATAAACAATAAAGATTTGAAGTATAGATTTGTAAAAATGTTTAATTATCAACCATTCTAGATTTTTCATTTCCTCTGAATCTTAATTCTAAAGATTCAGATTATGAATAAAAAACCATAAAAACAAGGGTTTTATAAATAAAGATATGTTTTGAAATTGCAGGAAAGGGAGGTAGTATGAAAAAAATACCAATATTAATCATTGTTTTAATGATGGTTAGTATAGGTTTTTTAAGTGGATGTAATGAAGATAGACAAAGTTTTAAAATAACTGTTATGAATGATCATCGTAATACAGTATATGTGCAATGTATGATTTATTATAATGCTACAACTAGTAGAATTTTTTATGGTGGAAAATTGGAATCTAAATCAACTTATAATTTAAATATTAGTTATGAAAAATCACAAAAAATTGATAAAATACTCATTGCTACATATAACTCTTCAGAATATGGAAAGTATCGGCCACTTGCATATGAATTTTATGAATTTCCTGATAGTGTTTATTTTAATTTACTTGGAGTAATTAATGAATCTGGAAATACAATTACAATTGAAAAACAGTAATATAGTGGAAATAATATGAAAAAACAACTAATGATAGTTGGAATAGTTGTCATACTTATAACAATTGGTTTAAGTGGATGTCAAGAACAATCTATACATATTAAAAAGTTAAAAGTAAAACCAAATAATTTTGTTAATATGACTGAAGAACAAATGATACATTTCCCTCATTTAAAAGAAGCTATACTTACTAATAAAACAATAGATATAACTAATTATGATGACGAAGAAGCTGAATTAAGAGGCATCTTTAATTATTTTGATACTAATTATATATGCTATCAGGATGAATATTATGAAGTAGCAATTTGGTATGCAGATTAAGTTTTGAGGGAGAAAAAATGAAAGAATCTTTTAATATATATTTTAAGGATCATACAGATAGAAGAATAAGTGAGATCCGTGAGAGAACTAAAAATTTTAAAGCAGAAAAAGTTAAAGAAAAATTAAGGAAAAAACAAGAGATACAAAAAAGAAGAAGAGGAAAAAAAAGATTAAATGAAAATATTGTTTGAGCGATAAAAAAATATGAAAAAGTTAAAAACAGGGGTTTTAAATATAAAAATAAATACTAATTTAACCATTGAAAATAGGATGTAATTGAGATAATTTTTAAAAAAGGTGATAGGATTGGTTAAAATTAATGAAAAAGCACCAGATTTTTGTCTAAAAGATCAGAATGATACTATTGTATGCTTGGATAAATTTCTTGGAAAATGGATTATTTTATATTTTTATCCAAGAGACAATACTCCAGGGTGTACTCTTGAAGCAAGAAATTTTAATCTTGCAGCAGAAGAATTAAAAAAACAAAATACAACTATTATTGGAATAAGTCCAGATTCAGTAGATAGTCACAAAAAATTTTGTGAAAAGCAGAATCTAAATCTTACTTTATTAAGCGATCCTGAACATAACACATTAAATGATTATGGCGTTTGGAAACCAAAAAAACTGTATGGTAGGGAATTTTTAGGAGTAATAAGAAGCACTTTTTTAATTAACCCTGAAGGAAAAATTGTTTACATTTGGTCTAAGGTAAAAGTTATAGGTCATATTGATGATGTAAAAAGTGTATTAAATGAAAAACAAAAATTGACTTAACGATAATTTGGGCTAAAAATAAATATATTAAAAATTTAATAAATGTATGCTTCTCCTTATGGCAAAAAAAACTAAATTTTATAAAATTACTAAAAACCTAACAAAATTTTAATACTTAGGGTAAAAATACAAAACAACATTTTTTCCTATAAAATCCTTAAGACATATTTTTTCTTCATCCCGATTTTTTAAACAGAAATCTGGAGCTTGATCATTTTCATTTAATTTATTCATTAATATAACCTTAGATTTCTATAAAAAAAATAATAAAATAAGTTTTTCGATAAATATCTTTAACTAGGTTGGTTTTATAAATGAATATTTGTTTTTGAAATATTGATTTAAGGAGATTAAAATGAAAAAACAAAAAGAAATTTTTATTTTAGCATCAATTCTGTTATGTTTATTGGTACTGATGAGTGGTTGTACACAACAATCAGAAAATAAAGAATCAATTCAAACTATTTTACAAAAAGTCAATAATATTGGAGATGTATATTATGAACTTATAGGAAAAACATCAACAGTATCTGGAAATTTAACATATAACTCTTCATACACAATGAAAATATGGCAAAAAATGCCTTATATGAAAATTGAAACAGTAGTATCAAATGATACAGTTCAAGTTATGATAGTTAGACCTGATGGTAACTATATATACGATAATCAAACCCAGAAATACATAAAAATTCCGTCTACAGAAAACATAACTCGACAAAAATTTTTAGAAGAACAAGCAAATGAAATATTAGAAAGTCAATCTCTTAAAAACTTAGGATCAGATACCATAGATGGAAAATCAGTAACCATAATTGAATATTCTTATAATACAACAGGAGTTACCATATCACCTAAAGTGTGGATATGGAATGAGAAAGGAATACCCTTAAGATTAGAAATGACATCAACCGTTATGACAGTTAGTTTTAATTTAATATTGCAGTATAAAAATTTTGTATTCGAAGAAATCCCTTATAGTACCTTCAATGTAACATAATATTATTAAAATACCATTTTTTAAAGATTGATTTTTTTTTAAAAAAAGAATTAGGTTACTTGTTTTTCATATAAATTATTTCATTCTTAATAAAACTGTATATAGTAACCTTGTTGTAATAACATTTAAATTAATATAACTCATATAAATATATTAGAAAAAAAATTATTAACGAGGCAATCTTAGATGAAAAATTATAAAAAAAAAGTGGTTTTTTCTGCATCACTTATAGTTACTATATTAATATTATTTCCATCACTTCCAGCTCAATTTATTAAAAGTGTAAATTTACCTCAAACAAATCTAAATAACGATGAATTTACTCATACTATTTTAGGAGAATATTGTACAACTACTACATGTCCATATTGTCCAGAAGCAAGTGCTCAGATGTATCAAGTATATAATTCAGGATATAATTTTTCATATGTTTCACTTGTATCAAATAAAAATTCTTTTGCAGCTGGTAGAGTTAGTGAACTTGGATTTACCTCTGTTCCTTCTGTAGCTTTTGATGGTGGCTATATAAAAATAAAAGGAAGACAAAATAATCATGTTCCTTATCAAGATGCAGTAATAACATCTGGTGATAGAACTGTTGTAGATATAGATTTAGATTTAGATGCATTTTGGATGGGTGAAGAAAAAATTCAAATTAATATATATATAACAAACAACCAAGTAAGTACCTATACTGGTCACTTACATGTATATATAACTGAAAAAACATCAAGATGGAATGACAATGATGGTGATCCCTATCATTTTGCAATGATAGGTAACTATGCATTTAATAATAATGTAAATGTTGATGCAGGAGAAACAGATATTATCATCAGAACTTGGAAATCTCCATATAGTGATATAACAAAGGATAATATTAGATGTATTGCCTCTGTTTTTGCATCTTCATCTAAATATAATGATGAAACAGTTGCTACCGACCCAGAATTACCAAATAATGACCCGCCATCAATACCTAATCGACCAACTGGTCCAAATTCAGGATATATAGGTATACCTTATACTTTTTCAACAAGCTCTATCGAACCTAATGGAGATTTAATCCAGTATGGTTGGGATTGGGATAATGATGAAGCTGTTGAAGATTGGACAGATTTTTATCCATCAGATCAAACAACTAATATTACCTACTCTTGGGATTCAATTGGAAAATATAATATTAAAGTTAAGGCAAAAGATCAGTTTGGAATAGAGAGTGAATGGTCAGATCAACTAGAATTAAAAATGCCAAAATACAAAATAAATAATTTTTTAAGCATTATTCTTGAAAAATTTTTCTATTGTTTTCCTATCTTTGAAAAATTACTAAAACAAATAATATAACAAAAAAATGTTAACTAAATTACATTAAACTATTCCCATTTCTTAAGAAATTTTTCAGATTCTTTCTTTAAAGATTCTCTTGAACTATTAAGATATTTTTTAGCAAATGATATTACTTTCTCTTTTTGTTCAACCTGTGGAAAAAACATATCAAATGTTTTTATAGCTTGTCCAATAATTATTCGTCTGCATTCCTCACTTAAATGAGGAGTAATTGATATAT
Source organism: Thermoplasmatota archaeon (assembly GCA_041550515.1). Taxonomy (GTDB): domain Archaea; phylum Thermoplasmatota; class E2; order DHVEG-1; family DHVEG-1; genus PFL35. Next base: position 13,482 of record JBFEOQ010000021.1, read on the forward strand.
TTTCTACATTGAGTAATTTATCAGTTATTTTTTTTGTTAAATAAGGTTTAGCTAACGCAATTTTACCTGAACTACCTACTACATTAGCTACAGTAACCATGTATTCATTATTTAAAAAATCATAATATTTATCAAAAATTATATCAAATTTTTTCTCTGAATCAACTTTGGTAAGATTAGCAATGGTAAGAATAGCATTCCAAGTAAGAATTCTATATTTGCTATCTAATAGTTTAATAAAAAAATCTATATGATGGTATAGTTTTTCTGGTTCTTCTTCACTAAAATCCATAAGGACTTTTGCACAACCATATCTAATCGAAGGTTTTAATGATGATATTCCATTTAGGAGTTGAGGAAGCAAATCATAATTTTTTTTTACTTTTTGTAAAAGTTGTTGTTTTGTAATTGTTTTATTTTCAAGTTTTTGTAATAATATTGATTCCATTATTTCACCCTATTAAAAATTTAAATTGATTTTCTCTTTAAAAAAATTTTTACATATAAAATAAATTTTACTAGATTATGAAATATAGAGACTTTATAGTAGTTAAATTTTTTATAAAAAATATTCATTTTGATCGTTATACTATTTTATCATCTTTTATATTATTTCTAATACAACCAATATCACCTGCTAGATAATCTCCTTTGTATCCATAGGCTCTTGCACGGCATCCACCACAATAATATTTATATTCACAAGTAGAACATGAATCTTTTAATTTTTCTCTATCTCTTAAATCATTTAATATAGGGCTGTTTTTCCATATTTTTTTAAAATCATCTTTAAGTATGTTTCCTATAGTAAGTGGAAAAAAAACACAAGGATCAATATTACCATTCGGCCTAATCGCACAGTAAACTCGTCCACATCCACATCCTCCAAGAAACTCAGCAAGATTTGTAAGTTTATCAGATAAAGCTGGATTATAAAAATGAGTTGGAATAATTACATTGTGTTCACCTTTTGCTTGTTGCAAAGCAATTCGAGCAAATTGAGGAGCTGTAGATAACATATTTACATTATTTGATTTATCCTTTAATTTAAAAAAAATATCTTTTAAAATTTGTTCCCGCTCAGAAGGACTTAGATCATTATTAGAAATAAACTCTCCCCGCCCAGTTGGTACAAAGTTATAAATCATAAACCATTCTACTTTCAAATCTTTACATAAATCAATTATTTTCGGTATCTCTTTATAATTATTTTTTGTTGCAGTAGTTGCTACATTAACAAAAAAACCTTCTTCAACAGCATTTTGAATTCCTTTAATTGTTTTATCAAATACACCATCAATACCCCTAAAAGAATCATGAGTTTTTGCTATAGCTCCATCTAAACTAATTTGTGTAAATGCAATACCTGCTTTTTTCATCTCCTTTGCTTTCTCTTTAGTAATCAATGTTCCATTAGTTGCAATTGCTGCATATATACCTTTATCAGTAGCATAACGAGTTAACTCAAAGATATCTGGACGGATTAAAGGTTCTCCACCAGAAAATGAAATTATTGGAACTGAAGATTCATCTAAAATATCTATCACTCTTTTCGCTTCATCTGTTGATAACTCATCCTCGAGTTTTTTCCCAGCGTTAGCATAACAATGTTTACATTTGAGATTACAAGAATATGTGACATCCCATACCACAAGAAAAGGAGCGCCTGTTATAAATGGTTTATTAACTCCATAATCGGCTATTCCCCTTAGCACTAATGAAAGAGCTTTTCTCCATGAAGGATTACTAAATTTCTCCTTTAATTGATCTTTTTTAATACCAAAAGTTTTCCCACCTGTAAGTAAAATCCCTGCTAATGCTTTTTCTGCAAGTTTACATTTAAAACAAGCATTTTTCCTAACACCTGTAAATAGTTCTAATGCAACATCAGTTCTATTTTTTTTACAAGTTTTACAGTAACAAGAAATTTTATTTAAAATATTTCGGGAAAAAGGATTACCAATGGTACTTCTAAGTAATTGTATTGTGGATACTGTTTCCACCCTTAAGCTCCTCCAACTCAGTAATTTATAACTGATTTCTAATTTAAATAACTTTTTAAATTTAAATTATTTTTAAATATATTACTTTATATAACAAATATAACCAAGCAACAAATCTTTTTTTTTCATTTTTATGAAATAATCTTTTATACTAGAAATATCAAAAAAATTAGATTTATCAAAAATTGATATATCCAATGATAATATATTTCAAGCAATTTTTTATATCAATTTCTGGTAATATGATTACAAAATTATTATTTGTTGAACCACCACGAAACTTTTGGTTTGTGATGGGAGAATATCTTCCACCACCTTCAGCTTTACTAATACTTGCAGCATATATAGAAAGAGAACTTCCTGAAATAGAGATAGAAATACTTGATTGTCAAGCAGAACGAATAAATTGGTACGGACTAGAAAAATATATAGAATCATCAAAACCATCAATTGTTCTAACCTCAGGATTTACATGTAATGCATATTCTTGTGTAAAAACATGTGAAATTGCAAAAAAAGTAGATGAAAATATAATAACAATTGTAGGAGGTATTCATTTTTCATTTACACCGGAAGAATCACTTGTAAATTTCCCTGAAATAGATATAATAGTTAGAGGAGAAGGAGAGCTCACTCTTGTTAATCTAATAAAAACATTAAATAAAACTGTAAAAATTGACCAAGTACAAGGAATTTCATTTAAAAATAAAAAAGAAATTATTCACACAAAATCAAGACCTTTAATTAAAAATCTTGATACTCTACCACATCCAGCTTACCACCTTGTAGAAAAAAATCTAAAAAAATACCATTTCACTATGATGGCTGGAAGAAATACAAGATATATGATTCTAGAAACAGCACGAGGTTGTGAATACAAATGTTCATTTTGCACACAATGGAATCACTGGGGTGGAACATGGAGAACAAAATCTACAAAAAGAATAGTCGATGAAATCGAATACCTAAATGAAACATTTGGCGGAAAATTCATATGGTTCACCGATGATCATGTTAATCTCCATCAACGTGGAAAACAATTATACGAAGAAATAAAACATCGAAAATGCAAGGATGACATTATGTTATTTTTTCAAGCAAGAACCGATGACATAGCAAATAATGCTGATTTAATACCAAAACTCCGTGAATCAAGCGTCTATTGGATTATGTGTGGTGTGGAAAGCAACTCTGAAGAAAATTTAAAGGAATATAAAAAAGGAGTTATAAACTCTGATGCTTACACTGCTATGAAAACCCTTACTAAAAACGATATCTACGCCCAAGCTATGTTTGTTATCGGCTCAAGAAGAGACACTCACGAATCAATTGAAAGTCTAAGACAATTTTCACTTGATATTTCTGCAGATTTAGCAATCTATACAGCTTTAACTCCATTTCCCGGTACAATTTATTATAACACTGCAAAGAAAAATGGATGGATTGAAGATTACAACTATTCAAATTATGATATGGTTCATGCAATTATGCCCACAGAAACACTATCTAAAAAAGAAGTTCAAGAAGAGCTATGGAGATGCTATAAAAACTTTTATGGGTCAATAAGTAAAGGTATTAAAGGAGTTTTATCAACAAATAAATTTAAAAGAACACTCTATAAACATATGGCTGGACAATTTGTATTATCAAAACTTAGGAGATTAATATAAATTATATATAGTCTTTAAAGCAACTTTACTGATAAGAAATCCAGGTTAAGTACATCATTCAAAAAAAGAAAAAAATAATGGTTTACTTAACTTGATATATAATATACCAATATGTGCAGAAAAATGAGGAGAAAATGCAATTAACTTTAAATGATATTTTTATGGATCTCACAAAAAATCTTTTTTTATTATAACTTTTAAATCTTTTATTAATTTTTAATTTTCCTTTTCATTTTTTGATTTATTCTATTATTTTTCATTAATTTTAAGTTCTGGAAGATATGATACTTTATGAGATTCGGTAATACCAATATATGTATAGTTTTTAATCATCTCTGGAAACTTACTTGATAAATCATCAACAATTTGAAATAATTGATCAGTATTTTTTAAAATAAAAACAATTTCAACATCTGCATAACCCAAATTAAAATCAATATCGGTTAAATGTGGATTTTTCTCAATAAAATTAATAATTTTACTAATGTGGTCATAATTATTTAAAATAACATGAATTTTAAACATTCTATATCCAAGTTTAGAAAAATCCAAGAAAATTCTAAATCTCTGTATAACACCTATTTTTAATAAATTATTTATTCTAGAAATTACAGTATTTGTAGTAATTTTAAGATTTTTGGCAATATCTATTGTTGGGATTCTTGAATTTAAACCAATAGTCTTAATAATTTGGATGTCTAGATTATCAATATTTACTATTTTAGTTCTATCATATTCCATTTTTTTAATTTCGTTATTATTTCGGTTCTTTTCTTCATTTATTAAAAATGAATATGGATAAAGATAATTATGTGTAGTATATGAAAATACGATATTTGCAAAATATTTTCTATATTTTTTTAATGCTTTATACCAAAAATTGTAGAAAAATTCAGGTATATTTATTGTACTAACAATAAGTACTAAATCATAATGTCCCTCAGAAGAATGAACGAATTCAAGATAATCATTATTTACAAAATAGTTGATAATTTCTTTTTTAATATCTGGATTTATAAATTGAAAGGTTATATAAAATCTGATATGATGATAACCTAATTTTGAATCATTAATAAAAGCACAAAAATGTTTAATTATTCCTTTTTCTTGTAGTTTTTTTATTCTATAAGCTACTACATCTTTATTTAAACCAACTGCTCTACCAATTTTAGCAAATGATTGTCTTGAATCTTGATCTAGATGATATAGTATTTTTTTGTCTTTTACATCCAATTTTTTCATGTTTTCACACAAAAATGCAATTTTTATAATGTACTTTAATATATTGCTTGACATTTTGAAAAAACCTTTTATAGATATATGACACGATGTGTTTTTTGGTGAATAAAAAAATAATTTCCAGCATCATATTCGCGGATCTTCCAACCAGATGCAGGAGATGATCCGCCCTTTTATCCTTTTTAATGTTATTGAAAAATAATAGCAAAATGAATAAATTAGTTTTATGGAAAAATAACAACAAAGTTATAAATACTATTACTAAGAAAGTATTACTTGAGGGATAAAATGAGAGTAGAAGATAAAGATTTGATCGATATGAATTCAACAGATAAAATAACTCTAGATGATGTTGTAAAAATTTTGGAAATTAAGAATAAACTATTGGTAATATCACAATGCTTATAAATAAAATTAACTTTTAATTTATTAATACATTTTTTTATTAAATTAAAATAATTCTCTTGATATTCCAATTCCAATTTTTTACAAAACCACTTTCTTAACTTTTTAAAAATAACAATTTTACATTTTTAATTAGAATTTTTCTTCTTCTCTTTTTTTGTGAATAAAATTGTATAATAGTAAATAAAAATACAAAATAGAATAAAAGTGAAAAGCTATTATGAACATAAAATTAATTTAGAACTAAATAGAAGAATTGGAATTAGAGAAATTCCAATGTTAAAAATATACATGTAAATAAGAAATCTTAATCTAATTAAATAATTAAACAAAATTTAGAATAAAACTCATATTTAGGAGATTAATTTGAAAAAAATAAAAACAATTCATTATTATCTTACACTATCAATTACAGCAGTCATAATAACTCTTTTGATGATTGTAATAAAACCAAATACAATAAACACAAATATTTTTACAGAAAAACTGATTGTTATAGGAGCATTTTTTATATGTTGTATATTTGGTATATCACTTGCGATTTATCCAAACTGGTGGAAAAAAAATAAAAAAAACACCAATTATAATCCAAATTTAGAAAATCAAAAAACAAGAAGATCGTTTAAGGGTCATCACCCTGATTGTAATAAGTTTAAAAACCATATCATTATAATTAAAAACAAACCACGATGTACAGGTTGTCTAGGTCTCATAATAGGAGCTTTCGCATCAATATTAGTATTGATACTTTATCTAATTATTCCATTAAAACTTACTATAAACATCTATTATATCCTATTAATAATCGGAATTATAATATTATTTTTAGTCTATGGAGAAATATTGTATGTAAAAAGAAACAGATTAATTCATATAATAATTAATAGTCTACTAATAATAAGTTTCATAATAATTACTTTAAGTATTTTAGAAATCACTAAGAATTTAATTTATGCAATAATAATTTTAATTCTATCATTTTTATGGTTGAATACAAGAATTTATATCTCTAATAAACAACATCACAAAATCTGTGATTCTTGTACAAAAGAATGTAAATCTTATTAATTCTTATTTTAGCGATTTGATAGAATACGTAACCCAAAGATTATTATAAATATTGCAACAACTGCAGCAAAGAGCCATCCAAATTCAATTGAATTAACCCAATCCAATATAGGATATGATTTTGATAAACCTTTTAAAATCACTTCAAATATAATAAACAGACCAATAAGTATAATAATGACACCCCAGAAAATAGACCAACCATGACCACCTTTACCACCTGCACACTCATCTTCACATTTTTTTTCAACTTCTTTTTCATATCTTTTTTTTGAAATATCTAAAGGAGCACCACATTTTTTACAATAATCTGCGTCATCCTCATTTTTTATTCCACATTTCGGACAGTATGCCATAATAATCCCTCATATTATTTTTTATTAACAATTAATTCTATTTAAACTCTCTTTTTTAAACAAACAATTTAAAAAACTATTTTTTGAGTATTCATTTTATTTGTTCTTTCTCCCAAGTAACAGATACTATCTTAATCAAATAACCAATAAGAAGAGCAATTACAAATATCATAGCTAAATATTTTTCACGCCATATCGTCTCAGCATTAGCAAGATCTGGATTACCTAAACTTTCTCCAATAACAGTTATAATATTTACTGCTACTAAAGATGCAATAACAAGAACAATAGCAAAGATAACAGGAGAAATCCATTGAAATGATTTATATTTCCGAGAAAAATAAGAACAATAAGATGAAACCAGAATTAAAACAAAAATCAAAAGAAAATAATCAAGTAGAAGATCACCAACTTCGCCTAAAACAATTATATCCTCAGCACCAATTCTTAAAAACTCTATTATAATACGAAGAATTATTAAAACAATAAAACTCGAAAGTAAAGGTCCAAATATACCAAAAGAACGATCCCACCAATTATCTAAATAGTTACTTGCTCTATCTGAAGCTTTTTCAATTCGTTTTCCTGCTTTTTCAATTCTTTTGCCTAAATCTTGCGCTTCTTTACTAAATTTTTCTATAGTTTCTTCTAATTTTTCACCAGTTGATTTACCCTTTTTTTCAATATCCTCATTAGAACCATCCACAGGTTTTTCAATTGAATTATCTTTAATTTTTGTATCTATTAAAGACTTACCACATTTAGTACAATATTTTACATCATCCTCATTTTTTGTACCACACTTTGTACAATAGATCATACCAACACTCCAATATTATTATATAATAACTGGTTTTACTTTATAAAATATTTCAAATAACAATACACGCTCTAGTAAAATATAAAAATAATTTAACTTAATAAAAATCTTTATATCGATGGTTATCAAATTAAAAAATGTAAGTAGATTTTAGTTTATTATATTTCTAATAAGAATAGCCACCTATTTTAAGGCTAGGATCACCTAGTAATACAAATTCTTCAAGTGTTAAGAAATCAATCCAAGGATGATTATTCAGATAATCATTTTGGGCTGATACCAGCATATGTGAAACAGTAACTCCAGGTTCATATGCTTTAAAGAAATGTACATTCATATAACCAGCACCACCATTTGCACCATGTACATTCACCATAGTAAAGGCAACTCTTGTAGCACCTATTGTAGCAATTGCTCCACCAACAGGCTTTTTAATTAAATACCAAGCAAAACATGGAAGTTTAATACCAGCTACATTGAAATCAAGGGTTGCAGTACAACATGCATCAAAGAAAATCACAGGAAATTTATTATTATTAAGCATACCAAATGAATACGGTGTAAAATATTCGATTCTTTTTTCTTCATTAGGTGGAGAGGTACCAAAACCATATGAATAACCATGTCCAGAATAACTTACAAAACCTGCACCATTAGAGATTACCTTATTAATATTCATTGGATTATAGTTACCTTTTGAAGTGAATAATTTTATATGTTCAAATTCAGGAATTTGTTCAGATACTTCATCTAATACAATTTCCCCTTCATAAAGAGTATCACCAGGGAATGTATCACCACCTATAAAAATAGCATTATTAAACCAATCTTGACCATAGGTTTTTGTCTCATAATTAATAATTTTTCCAACAACTGTTTTTAAATCAAATTTATGTGAACAAGGAATTCTTCCAACATTGATATCAGCATAAAGATCCATATTATCTATATTATTACCATGTCGATCGTATTCACCAAAAACATCATTATTATTTGAATCCCAACTGCAAAAAGATCCATTATCATCAAAAATATCGGCATAATATAAATCTGTAGGTAAAATTCCAATACCAAACATGTCAACTTTTGTATATCTAATAGGTAAAGTATCTACATCTCCAACAAGTAATACATATTTTGCATTCCAGCTTTCAATAGCATCCCTTATGAAATATTTAATCATCTCAGGTTTATCTCTACCCTGATAATTATCATATATTTCCTGGGTTGTCATATATAATGTTCTAACACCATAACTATTTTTATGATCAATTAATGGTAAAAGATTATTAGAAAACTTTGATGGAGAAATAATAACTAAATCATATTCATCATTAGTAAAAAATGAATTCGAACTATCCTTATATGTTATTTTAATGTTGATTACTTCACTATAATACAAAATATTTTCTTGTGGAGAATATTTAACAGGATAGCATTGAACATATAGATAATTAACATGTTCAAGGTCATGTAATCCTGCTCCAATATTAAAAACAAAATCGTTTGGTGGATACAAATCTATACTATTATAAATCTCAGAATCTTTTATAGTTTCCTCAGTTTTTACTAAATTATCTAACAAAGTAGGTTCAGGAAAAGGTTTTATCTCTCTAGTTAATTTTATTTTTTTAAATTCAGAATAACTAACTTCAACAGAAGATATTTTTGATCCAAAAGGTAAAATAAAAACTTGATTTATAACAGGGACCATTGGCTCTCCAGGTTTATTAGTTGGAAAAGAAGTTACACTAAGATCAACTTTAATATATTGGCCTTCATCTATAATAATAGGTTGAATATTTTTAATAGTTTTTTCAATAGTACCCACATTTTCATATGAGGCATTTACTAAAAATCCACTTAAAAATAAAATCATTGCTAAAAGAAATATTAATATTTGTTTTTTCATTATATTCTGCCCCATATTGACAAAAATATTATGTTTAACATACATTAATTAATACATATAAACTTTTTTATCATTATATTGATAATATAACTATTTACTTAATAAAAAAATATCTAAAACATATATTTGATGCTGTTCTTTCATAATAGCATAAATTAACCTCTAATCTGATTTTTTAGTGTCATTTAAAACTTTCAATTACTTTTTAACAAAATTTTTATTAATTCATCCCCCCCAACTTTTAAAGGTTTTTTAAAAAATAAACAAGAAAAATCAACCCAAATATTAATATATCAATAATTAATATTTTCTTAAAAATTGAAGGTGGAAAAAAAGAGAGATATTACAAAATATTGGATATATAGAAATATCAATAACATTCCAATAATATCCCTCCTGGGAGTAGTAATTTGTACAATAAAAATACTAAATATTTAAAACTAATAGTACAATATCATAAAATAGAAGATTGTTTAAATGACATTAAATTAAAATATCTAACTTTTTTGGTAACAATTGTCAAACTAGTTTTATATATCACGAATTTAAAAATTCATATTCGTAAAAAAGGTGGTACAAACGAGGAGTATTATATATATATGAAATTAATTTCGTTTAATTTTAGCAGATTAATAATCATTATATTTAATATAATTAAATATTATAAAAATTATGAAATAAATTTAAATAGTAGAAATACTATTATTATTCTAAACAAAAAATTAAATTATAATTAAACTAAAAGAGGTAATGTAAATATGAAAATAAAAATAATATCAATAATCCTGATAGTGATGTTAGCATTATGTAATGCTATAGTCCTATTTGGAATACCTACATATGCTGAAAATGGTCAATGGTCATGGCCATCAGAATCTGAATGGATTCATACTGAAGATGACCCTAATGAACAAGGCTGTGAAGATTATAAAGATGTAGAAGCATTCTATTATCATATAAATGATTATTATTTATACCTTAGACTACAGTTTTATAGCAATCCTAATATCACTGAACATGATATGCGGTTAAAATGGTTTATAGATATAGATGATCCTCATAACATGGGATGGACAGGTAATAAAGTTCATGAAGCAGAATATTTACTATTCATTGAAGATTCACCCAAACCTCATGGGGATGGCACGGAAGATATCTACTTAATTTATGACAGTGATAATGATGGTTTTATGAATGACGAAACTAAGAACGGTGATGGAAAGGGTTATGAAGAATATCTAATTTCAGATACAGATATAGCAGGTTTTAGAATAATAGATAACTATTTAGATTTATACATAAGTCAAGAAAATATTAGCAATCCAGTACATCCTTTCTGCACATGGACAACTGACCAAGGAGATCCTAATTTAGATTCATCATCAGCACATGATCAATCTGATGCATACTGGAATCCAGATCTAGCAAAAGCAGATGTAAGTATTGAAAAAATTAGTAATAAAAATCCAGTTTTTACAAATGAATCATTTACATACACCTTAACTGTTGAAAATCATGGTCCACACATTGCATATGGTTATAATATTACAGATACACAACCTTCTGGTATAACCTTCGATTCAACAACACCAGAAGCAACTGAGATTAATGGTTTGGAATATCGATGGTATATCCCAATAATTAACGTAGGTGAATCATTTGATATAAAAATCAATGTATCTGTAAATGATGGTTTCTATGGAACAATTAACAACACAGCTGAAGCAATTGATACATATGATCCTGCACCTCAAAACAATAAAGCAACTAATTATACAACTGTCATAAAAATTGTTGGATTAAGCATCGAAAAAACATCTGAGTATGAAGCACCAGCTCATGCTGGTACCCTTATTGTTTATACTATTAATGTTACAAATCATGGTCCAGATCAAGCAACAAATATCAATATTACCGATACACTACCAGATGGTGTAACATTTAATAATGCATCACCTACAGAAGATGAAATCAATGGATTGGAATATATATGGTATATACCTTATCTTGATGCTGGTAAATCAAAAATTATTAAGATAAATGCTACTGTTAATGATAGTTTCTATGGAACAATTGTTAATACTGCAACTATTGAAAGTGACTCCTATGATCCATACATTGAGGATAATATAGATGATGATATTATAGTAGTTGTACCAGTGGCTGATATCAGTGTTAATAAAACATCTGAGTATGAGGCACCTGCTCATGCTGGTAGTCTGATTGAGTATACTATTAATGTTACAAATCTTGGCCCTGATAATGTAACAGATATTACTGTTATTGATATTTTACCTGAGGGTGTAACTTTTAA
>JBFEOQ010000022.1:0-24098 GCA_041550515.1 Thermoplasmatota archaeon
GATATTATTAAAAAAGTACAGGCTAAAAAGTAAACATATTTATTAATTTAATTAATATTTACTAAAAATAATTTGTAAAAAAATATAAAAGAGAGAATAAATAATGCTCTCTGAGTGTTTTAATTTTATATTTATATCTAGTCGTGAGCCATTTGTACGGCTTCAACAACTAATGTTCTCTTACCTAATATAGCTCCGAGTCTTGCACCTTCAAAATCTGAGCTGGCATCTGTCATAACTTGTACTTGGATATCATGTACTCCAGAACCAATATTCTTTGCAATAAAGTTGAAGGCATTAGCAGTACGTGTTTCCTCGTAAATTTCAATGTATTGTTCAGGCAAAGCTAATAGGTTTTCTGGGTCAATAGGATTAAAATCCTCTGGTGCCCATAAAAGTCCTTTTAATTCCATCTTTCTATAAGCGAAGACAACTTCACCTGGAATTGCTTCTTCACCATCGACTAACACTTTAATTTTTATTTGTGCCATAGATGTACTAGTCTCATCTTTACCACTACCTTTTATTCTTACATCAGTTGCTAAAGCACATTCAGCGGTAACACTAATAATTAGATCTGCTTTCTCAGATGTTTTAATTATCGCTGAAAGTCCATCTGCATTAAACCAAGACTCTGCTGCTTTAGTGTACCCAATATATGAACTACTAGCTGAACATTTTGCTGAGGGTACACCTTGTCCATTGTTAATACCAGCTATTGAAATTCCAGTTCCAATCAATAATAATACAACTGTGATTGCTGGTATTGCCATTTTACTTTTCATATTTTTATTTCCTCCTAACTATTTTTAGTAGTCTTAATTATATATAAACATTTCTATTTAAATAAAAAAATATAATTTGACGAATTGTTAATTAAAACATTTGTTTTATAAAAACTGAAAAATATGTTGAAAGCATAAAAAATCAACTGATTTTTAAAAATTAAATAAAAAGATAATATAACCCAAAGGAAATATTGTGGAATCGTATAGCAATTAAATCTGTATCTGTTGTAACATGAGAAAAACAAAAAAGTTTATTCACATTATAAAAAAATTAGTAAATATAATTTATTTTATAATTTAAGTTTACACAAAGTATTAAACACTAATTTGCATTAGAAATTTTTACTAGATTTTTAGGCTGAACATTATGGATGGGGAACATTTAGATAACATTGCAATAAGTAAAAACATGCAAGACTACTTCTCACAATTACAGAGACAAATAGATGAATTATACGAAATAGCAAAACATGCAAGAAAAAAAGGATTTGATCCTGAACAATATGTAGAAATACCTCAAGCATTAGACCTAGCAGCTCGTGTTGAAGAACTAGTTGGACCAAAAGAAATAGCTAAAAAAATAAGAGAAACAACAAAAAAAATTAAAAACAGAGAACTTGTAAGCCTAGAAATAGCAAAATATATCGCTAGTCAAAAAAAATATAATTTTAAAACAAAAGAACAAGCATTAGATCAAGCAATTAGAACAGGTCTTGCGATACTTACAGAAGGAGTACTTGTAGCACCTCTAGAAGGTATAGCTTTAGTAAAAATAGGTTTAAACAAAGATAAAACAGACTATGTAGATCTATATTTTTCAGGACCCATAAGATCCGCAGGTGGAACTGGACAAGCAATGAGTGTTCTAATCGCAGATGTAGTAAGAAGAGTATTGAAAATAGGGAAATATCAACCAACAAATGGAGAAATAGAGAGATATAAAGAAGAAATACCATTATATAAAAGAGTACAACATCTACAATATACACCAAGTGTAGATGAAATAGATAAAATCGTACGAAACTGCCCTATATGTATAAATGGAGAGGGAACAGAAGATGAAGAAGTAACAGGATTCAGAGACCTACCACGAATATCAACAAATCGCTTAAGAGGAGGCGCATGTCTAGTAATAGCCGAGGGATTATGCTTAAAAGCACCAAAAATAATAAAACATGTAAAAAAACTCAAACTAGAAAGTTGGAATTTTTTAGATATATTTACCTCCAAAGAACAGACAAAAGATGAAAAAATACAAGGAATACCAGAAATACAACCATCAACAAAATACATAGGCGAAGTAATAGCAGGAAGACCAGTATTTTCACATCCAAGTAGAAAAGGAGGATTTAGACTAAGATACGGACGAGCAAGAACAGCAGGTCTTGCATCAACTGCAATTAATCCTGCATCAATGTATATATTAGATGAATTCATTGCAATAGGAACTCAAATAAAAACAGAAAGACCTGGTAAAGGCACAATAGGTACACCATGCACATTAATAGAAGGCCCAATAGTATTATTACAAAATGGAGATTTAACTCAATATTATAACTACGAAGAAATTAAAAAAAATAATATTAAAAAAATTATCGATCTTGGTGAAATCCTAATACCATATGGTGAATTCATAGAAAATAACTCATTACTACCAGATTCAAGCTATGTTTATGAATGGTGGATTCAAGATCTACAAAAAAAATTAAAATTATTACCAGAAAAATATGATTTAGATAACGTAATCGAGTCAGATAAAAAAACAATTGAAAAATTAAAACAAGAAACAGGTAATGATATAAACTTAGAAAAACCAACCTGGGAAGAAGCATATTACCTTTCAAAAAAATATGATATACCACTTCATCCAAATTATAATCTTTTTTGGCATGATTTAAAAATTGAAAATATCATAAAACTTGCAGATTATATAAAGGAAAAGGCTATTTATGATGAATCAAAACTAATAATTCAAAGAAATGATGAAATAAAAGAAATACTAATAGAATTAGGAGTACTACATAAACAAATTGAAGATAAATTATTAATTAATCATTATTCAGAAGCTCTAATTTACTCTTTGGGTTTAGAAATAAAAGGTAACAATATAGTTGAGACAAATTCATACAAAAAAATTGAAAATATAAAAGAATCTAATCCGGTTAAATTCGTTTCAGAATTATCGAATATAAAAATTAACCCTCGTGCACCATTTAGAATAGGAACACGCATGGGTAGACCTGAAAAAGCAGCGGCAAGAAAAATGAGACCGCCGCCACATGTACTTTTTCCAATTGGAAACTACGGTGGAAACCAGAGGCTTATAAGAAATGCAGCTGAAGTAGGTATAATAGAAGTAGAGGTAGGTAAACGAATTTGCCCTAATTGTAATAAAAAAACACATAGACTCGTATGTATATGTGGTACACATACAGAAATTGGAAACGGACGTGTAGAACCACATGAAATAAATCTTGCAGATGAAATAAAACTTGCACAAAAAAACATTAAAGAAAGAACTTTACCTGACACAATAAAAGGAGTAATAGGAACAATATCAAAGCATAAAACACCAGAACCATTAGAAAAAGGAATACTTAGAGCAAAACATAATGTTTATGTGTTTAAAGATGGCACCATTCGTTTTGATATGACAGATGCTCCGCTTACACATTTTAAACCAAGGGAAATACATGTATCAATTAAAAGATTGCATGAATTAGGCTATACAAAAGATTACGTTGGAAATGAACTAACTAATGAAGATCAAATATGTGAATTAAAAGTACAAGATGTTATCATCTCAAAATCATGTGCAGAATACTTCATTCAAGTTACTAGATTTATAGATGACTTGCTTGTAAAATTCTATAAAATGAATCGTTTTTACAATATACGAAAACTTGAGAATTTAACAGGACATCTAACTGTAGGTCTAGCACCTCATACTTCAGCAGGATCTATATCTAGGATAATTGGTTTTACAGATGCACAGGTATGTTATGCTCATCCATTTTATCATGCTGCAAAACGTCGAAATGCTGATGGAGACGAAGATGGTCTTATGCTGCTATTAGATACTCTTCTTAATTTTTCACATTCTTATATACCTGAGAAACGTGGCGGTAAAATGGATTTACCATTGATTCTTACTACACGTATTGATCCTTCAGAAGTTGATAAAGAAGCACATAATATTGATACCCTTAAACGTTATCCACTTAATTTTTATGAGTCAACTCTTCTTCATGAACATTCCAAAGAACTTGAAAAAAGTATGGGTCTTGTATCATCTCGTCTTGGTACAGAATTTCAATATGAGCAGTTTGATTTTACACATGATACAGATGATATTTCCCAGGGTCCAGCTATATCAAATTATAAAACTTTAAAAACAATGATGGATAAGATGAATGCACAATTAAACCTCGCAGTAAAAATTCGAGCTGTAGACGAAGCAGATGTTGCATATAAGGTTATTGAGCGGCATTTTTTACCTGATATCCTTGGTAATCTCCGTGCATTTAGTAAACAATCTGTTCGTTGCCCTACTTGTAATATAGTATATCGCCGTCCACCTCTACAGGGTGTATGCACTAGTTGTAAAGGTAAACTAACTCTTACTGTTCATGAAAAATCTGTGAAGAAATATCTTGATATTTCAAAATCAGTTGCTAAACGTTATAATATCTCCCCATATGCTTGTCAACGTATCAAGCTTGTTGAGAAAGCTATTGATTCACTTTTTGTAAGCGATAAGATAAAAACTACAAAACTTGAAGATTTCCTATAATTGAATTTTAAAGCATAACTTTCATATATTTATTCTTTTATATGCTTTTTTCAAGGAGTTTGTTTGAGATGGTTGAGAATATTGTTCGTAAGACTACAAAAAAAACATGGTATAAATGGTCGTTATATGTTAATATAATATTGTTTTTCATTGTAGCAATAATGCTTTATTTTGTTGTAATACAATCATATGATGCAGGTAGAGCTTATGTTATAAACGAAGGAAATAACGCTGATGAGATGTGGGCTCTTATGTATTATATTGCTATTCTTGTTATTGCAATAGTTTTATTATTCTTCCAATTCTTTAAGAACTTGTTTACTATTATGAAACGTTTGCTATAAGTGAAAAAATGGAAAAGTTTGTGTTTGTTTGGCGATAGATGTGGGATAGACCGGGGAGGTAGGCGTTCCCTGTTATCAGAAATCGCCTTTATGCTGAGGTTGAACCCAAAAGGCGATGCGTCGAACATTTATTGATCCATTTGTTAACTATGAGACCTTGTCCTTTGGGATTAGAGGTGATGGTATAGTATAGCTGGAGAGTTATACATCCATCTTAACTGCGGAAACCGGGTGAGGCACGGAAGTGAGCAACCTTACCGTAGACTGCTGATGCTCGAAGGGTTAACGGGGTCGAGAAGGCATCTGGGTAGTCAATATATGTCACGTGCACCCACTTAAGGAGTTCTCACATCCGCTAAAAATACATTTAATGAGGGGGTCTAAAAATATTTATTAAACAAATTATGTTATCATTTTTTTACATTTAATTTGGGAGGAGTTGTATTTGGTAAGATTGCTTAAAGATGAGAGTTTAGTCGCTCAATGGCAGAAATTCTTTGAAGAAATCTATAAATCACAAATAGAAACAGTTGCTTTATCTTATCCTGATGAACGTAGTCTTTTCGTGGATTATTGGGATATTGATAAAGCAGATTCTAAGCTTGCTGAACTTGTTCTAGAGCAACCTTATAAAGCTGTTTTTAATGCTGAGGAAGCTTTAAAAAATATTGATGTAGCGTCTGAAAATAAGGTTCATCTTCATTTTCGTGTAAAAAATCTTCCTGATACTCATCATATTATTATTCGAAATATCCGTTCTAATCATCTTGGAAAAATGATGGGTATTGATGGTCTTGTGAAGAAGCGTACAGAGGTTCGCCCGAAGCTTTTGGTTGCAGCTTTTCAATGCGTAAAGTGTGGTGCAATAATACGTATTGAGCAGGATGAAGATATTTTAAAGGAACCTTCTGAGTGTTATGAGGATCAAGGTGGTTGTAGTCGTGTTTCTTCATTTAAACTTTTATCTAGTCTTTCAAAATTTATTGATAGTCAAAAAATTGAAATTCAGGAAAACCCTGAAGGTTTACGTGGTGGAGCACAACCTGAGCGTATAACTGTATTTTTAGAAGATGATTTAGTAGGTGAAATTCAACCTGGTGACAGAGTTGTTGTTAATGGTATTTTACATTCTATGCAACGTCGTCGCGGTACCTATAAACTTACTTCTTTTGATAAAACTATGAATGCAATAAGTGTTGAGAGTCAAGAGTTTGCTTTTGAAGAAGTTGAAGTTACATCTGAGGATGAAAAAGAAATAGTTAAAGTTAGTAAAGATCCTGAGATTTATGAGAAGATGGTTTCAAGTATTGCTCCTACTATTTATGGTATGGATATTGAAAAAGAAGCATTTCTTTTACAACTTTTTGGCGGTATTTCAAAAGATATGCCTGATGGTACACGTATTAGAGGTGATATCCATTCATTACTTGTTGGTGATCCTGGTACTGCAAAATCTCAGATGCTTGTATATATGAGTAAACTTAGTCCTCGTAGTGTTTATGCATCTGGAAAAGCATCTTCTGCTGCAGGTCTTACAGCTGCTGCAGTACGTGATGAGTTTGGCGAAGGACAGTGGACACTTGAAGCTGGTGCTCTTGTTCTTGCTGATATGGGCATTGCATGCATTGATGAAATAGATAAAATGGATGATTCAGATAGAAGTAGTTTACATCAAGCTATGGAACAACAGGAAATTAGTGTAGCAAAAGCAGGTATTAATGCAACACTTAAATCACGTTGTGCAATTTTTGCTGCAGCTAACCCTAAACTTGGTCGTTTTGATGAATTTTTACCGATGCATGAACAAATAAATATGCCACCAGCTCTTATATCCCGTTTTGACCTAATTTTTTCTATACTTGATAAACCAAACAGGAAAAAAGATGATGAACTTGCATATCATATTTTGACTACACATAAAGCAGGTGAAGTTTCACAAAACATTAAAGGTTTAAAGAAATCAAAATACACTAAAAAACAACAAGAAGCTCTTTTAAAAATAGTTGAACCAGTCTTTCAACCAGATTTTTTACGAAAATATGTTGCTTATGCTAAACGAAATATTTTCCCTGTTATCTCTGATGATGCACTTGAAATGATTAAAAATTATTATGTTAATTTTAGAGATTCTTCAGAAGATACTGTTGCTTTCACACCTAGACAACTTGAAGCATTTGTACGCCTTGCTGAAGCTAGCGCAAAAATAAGACTTAGTCAGGATGCAACTATAGATGATGCAAAAAGAGCGATTTACATAATAGAACAATATTTACGCCGAGTTGGTATGGATCGTGAAACT
Organism: Thermoplasmatota archaeon; assembly: GCA_041550515.1. GTDB lineage: Archaea > Thermoplasmatota > E2 > DHVEG-1 > DHVEG-1 > PFL35. The sequence goes on from JBFEOQ010000022.1 coordinate 7,225, forward strand.
GGAAAATTTGATATTGACATTATTGCAACAGGTATTAGCCATAGTCAACATGACAGAATGCGTATTTTAATGGATATAATTCAAAGAATTGGTAAAGAATCAAAAGATGGCAATGCTTTACGTAGTGATATAATACGCGAAGCAGAGATAGAAGGTCTAGAATCAGTAAAAGTAGAAGAAGCTCTTGATCGTCTTAAAAGACAGGGTTCAATTTATGAACCTATGCATGGTAAATACAAAATCACTGAATATTAAAAAAATTTAAAGTTTAGGTGAAATTAACTTACTTATAGCTTTTTTAATATTTTTTCTTTCTCTTTCCCCAAGCTCTGATACTATGTAATCTGTAAACTTAGTTTTTATATCATTCCAGTTAAGTGTTGTTACTCCAAAATCATATTTTTTTCCACCAGTTGAAGCCTTTTGTAGAGTTGGCATAATTTCATGAGGGTTTGCATTGTCAATATGCATTATATAGTGTTTCTTTAGTGTTTTTTTCCCAAGAACATATATCTCAAATTTTCTGTTGAAGTATTTAAAATTAGGATCTTTATCGTAATATCTATATTCAAGTTCAAAATTTTTATTTATTGGTATTGTACCTTTATCCATAGTGCACCCGCATAAACATAAATATTAGGTCTAATTTAATATTTTTTATTTTTTTGATGAAAATAAAAAAAAGTAATTGTTTATTTTTAGTCCATATAGTAACTAGCAGGGTATGGCTCTGGTTTAAGTCCTTTTCTTTCACGTATTTGTTTTACTATTTCTGGTTGTAATTGTTTTGGTAAGGGTTCAAAACCCATATTTTCTGTATTCCATAATACTCTTCCACCAGTAGCTGATCTTATTGCAGAGGCAAAACCAAACATCTCTGCAACAGGTGCTTTTGCATCAATATTAACCATATCTTTTTCTGTTTGCATGTCTTTAACTTGTGCTCTTCTTTGATTTAATTCTCTTGAAGCATCTCCCATTAAATCTTGAGGTGTACTAATAAAAACTTTTTGAATGGGTTCAAGTATAATTGGATTAGCAATAGTAATAGCACCATATATTGCATTTCTTGCTGCAGGTATTACTTGTGCAGGACCACGGTGTATTGCATCCTCGTGAAGTTTAGCATCTACAAGTTTTACAAGCAACCCTTGACATGGTTCACTTGCAGTAGGTCCACTTTTCATTACTTCATCAAATGCTTCTTTAATTAGTTCACGTGTTTCAAAAAGGTATTGTATACCTTTTGTTACATCGGTTATAAGGTTAAGTCCTTTTAATCCAAAAACACCTTTTGCTGTTTCTTTGTCCATTCCTAATTCTTGTAGTTTTTTTATTACTTCGTTTTTGTATTTTTTCACATTTTCTGGTATTTCATTGTTATATATTGCTTTTCTAATATTTTCTGGTAAAGGTTCAACTTCTATGTAGAAACGATTATGTTTATTTGGTGATTTCCCCTCAAATTTATTTGTACTTTTTTTAGAAATACCTTCACGATATACAACAATTGGCTCAGATGTTAGTATATCTACTTTATGTTCATTTTTTATACGATATTCTGTGATCTCAAGATGTAATTCTCCCATACCACTCATTAGATTTTCACCAGTTTCTTGATTTATATTAACCGTGATACTTGGATCTGCTTTGCTAATCATTCTTAATACTTCTATCAATTTTGGTAAATCTTTCATGTTTTTTGCTTCAACTGCAACTGTTACCACTGGTTCACTTACATGAACTATTTTTTCAAATGGTTCAGCTTCTGGATCATCTGTAACAGTACTACCAGCTATAGCATCTCTTATACCAGTTGTAGCAACAATGTTACCTGCGCTTACATGATCTACAGGTATCCTATCTGCACCAACTGTTAAATTTACTTGCTGTACACGGTTGATTTTAGGCATACCTATAACATATACTTCTTGTCCACGGTGTATTTTTCCACTGTAAATACGACCAATTGCTACTTCTCCTGCATGTGGATCCATAACAATTTTAGTAATCATAATTGATAAAGGTCCATTTTCATTAGTTTCTACCATACTTTTTCCAAGTGAACTATTTTTATCTCCACGCCATATATGAGGTATACGATATCTTTGTGCTGTTGAAGGATCTGGTAAATGATCTACAACCATATCAAGTATTACTTCATGAATTGGAGATTTTTTTGCTAACTCTTTTTGATTGTTGTTATGACAATAATCATAAATATCTTTAAAAGTTAGACTACTTTTTTTCATAAATGGTACACTTGTCGCCCAGTTATAATAAGCAGAACCAAAAGCAACTGTTCCATCCTCTACTTTTACATTCCATTTACTTTTGAATTCATCTGGAACTGTTTTGTTAAGAAGTTCATTAAATTTTGTAATAATTTTTATGAAACGTTGTTGCATTTCTTCAGGAGTTACACGAAGTTCATTTATGAGACGATCAACTTTATTTATGAAAAGAATAGGTTTTACTTTTTCTCTTAAAGCTTGACGTATAACTGTTTCTGTTTGCGGCATTGCTCCTTCTACTGCACAAACTAAAACTATGCAACCATCTACAGCACGCATTGCACGTGTTACATCCCCTCCGAAGTCAACATGCCCTGGTGTATCTATAAGATTTATAAGATATTCATTTCCTTCAAAATCATGAACCATACTTGCTGATGCAGCATTAATTGTAATTCCTCTAGCTTGTTCTTGTTCATCATAATCTAAAACTAGTTGTTTACCTGCAAGCTCTTCACTCATCATACCGCAACCTGCAAATAGGTTATCTGATAAAGTAGTTTTACCATGATCAATATGCGCTGCAATATCAATATTTCGAATTTGATTTAACTTATTCATTAAAGCTGTTGCTTTTTTAATATTATCTTCTTTTTTACCCATACTTTTTACCTCTAATTATTATAATTCTAATTTACAATCAAACATTTTTATCTCGCTGACTTTGCAACTCTTTCAACATCGTTTTTCTTAGCAACTGCAAAAGAAGACACATCATTTTTTGAAGCTTTTATTATTTCATCTGCAAGGCAGTATTCAACACCTTTTTTATTTTTATATGTTGCATTTAATGATCCTTTTGTAATATTTCTTATTGCTAAATCAAGTCTTCTTTGCGGTGATACATCTACTGCTTTAGGAACACTTATTCCACCAAATCTCAAACGTGTTGTTTCCTCTTTTGGAGCTGAGTTCTGTATAGCATCAATGAATACCTGCATAGGATTCTTCTTTATTCTTTTATCAATAATTTCAAAAGCGTCACGTACAACTTTATAGGCTTTTATTTTTTTACCATTGTAATTTTCTGATCTCATTATATTATTTATTAGCCTTTCCAATATAGGAATTTTAGATTTTCCAAATAATTTATTATTATAAATTCCGCCAAGATAAATGGTTTCCATTTTTAGATTTATGTATCTTGCTAATCCTTGATCTTCTATTTTTACATCGTTCATATTATATTTTGTTAACATAGGAAAAAAAACATTTGTTTTTTGGTTTTCTGTTTTTTTTGTCATATTTATCGTCTCATTGCTTTTTCAACTTTACCTTTAATCATTTCACTTAAGGATATATCATTTACTTTGATTACTTTAAATCGAACACCAGGTATATCTCCATATGAGCGTCCCATACGTCCTCCTATGCCTTCTACGATTACTTCGTCATGTTCATCAATAAAACTAATAGCATTATTCCCCGGAGCAAAAGCAGTTATTTGTCTCCCGTTTTTTATAAGTTGTATTTTTACACATTTTCTAATTGCAGAGTTTGGCTGTTTTGCTTCTACACCTACTTTTTCTATAACTATTCCTCTAGCTTGTGCTGTACCTTCAAGTGGATCTGCCTTTTGTTTAAGTTGTAATATACGTTTTTTGTAGTATCGATCATTCCACTGTTGTTGTCTTCTGGATTTTTTTAACTTTCTTGCTGCATTAATTCCTTTAGCCAAATTGTTCACCTGTTATGAATAAGGTAACGCAGTATGCGCTTTTAATATTTAAAACTTATAGCTTAAGATATTAATTTCTTTCTTAGATTATATCTAAATAAAAATTATTAAGAATAAAAAAGTACTTTTTTATTCTAATTATAGTTTTAAATTTACTTAAATTTATTTTGTTATATAATTTTTTGCTATTTATTTACCTTTTCTTTCAAGTATGTTATTTATCATTATCTTCTAAAAAAACCTTTTTTCTTGGTCTGTAAAGATATTCTATATTTACATCCTTGTCCCATTGGACAATTAATACATTTTGGATTTTCTATTGAGCAAAAGTTTTCGGCAAGTTTTGCAAGAGAATCAAGATATTTGTATACATTTTCATTCATTTTCTCAGCTTCTTTAGTAAGCGCTTTAATCGCTTCATCTGGATCATCTGTATCAACCCAACCTAATCTTTTAGCTACCCTAACAACATTTTTCGCTTTATCAGTCGCAGTAGATGGTTTTTGAATAGCAGGTTTTTGTTCTGAATATGTAATAGGTTCAGTTTTTGCTATTTTAACCATTGGAACATCTGATTCTATTGGTTTAAAATTCTCTTCTCTGCCTTTACGTGAGATACCAACTGATTTACCACCATGATTAGTCTCACGTGTTCTAATTTCTGACATTATAGGTATTTGAAGACCAGCACCAGATATAAGGGCAACACCAATAGGTAGTCTTTGAATTTCATCATATGTTTTAGTTGTTAACCCTTCTACTGATTGAATAATTGCTTTTAAGTCGTTAGGATTTGTAACCTTTAATATAATATTTGTATTACACTGAGAAATAATATTTTTATCTACTTTTGCAGGACGTTGAGATACAATGCATAGACCCATGCCAAATTTTCGTCCCTCTGAAGCAACGGTTCTTAATATATTTGAAGATACTGAATTTCCAAAACCACGCTCTGGACAATAGTTATGTGCTTCTTCTATGATTATAAGAAATGGAGGTATTTTACCTGATTTTCTATCTTCAAAAAGTTCTTTTGTGATACGTGCAACTACTACATCCTGAACATCAGGTGCTACACCTTTCATATTAATAAGTGCACATTTACCTTTTTTAACAATATTTTTAGTTGGTGTTCCATTATCAGAAAAAACTCCGATGCTATCAAGTGATTCAAGTGATGCTATAACATTCCATCGGGCATTACTTTTACTACGATTAACTGCATCAATTATATCACGTAAACTATAAACTGATTTGTATTCTTTTACTTCTTTAATTGCTTGATATAAAACACCTACTTGAGGTCCAGATAATTTTGCAGAAAGCAATTCAATAATCTCATGAGCTTTTAAATTCAAACCATTTAAAGTAAGATGATTTATACTACTTCTGCGACCAACAGGAGAATATTCATTTATTTGATGTTTATAATCCATTTTTTTAATATTAAAACGTTCCATGTTTTTTTGATCTTTACGACTTCTATTCGACTCAGTTAATGAATGATATTCTCCATGTGTATCAATAATTACAAGTGGTACATCATGTTTTAATAGTTCTTCAACTAAAACACCACACGCATAGCTTTTCCCACCACCAGTTTTTGCAAGAATACAAATATGTTTCTGAACCAAAGAATCGATATTCAGATAAACTTTAAGATGATGACCTTTTAAAAGACCAATATATGCACCATTTTCTTTACTAGCACTAAGACCTAAAACATTTCGAATTAAATCTTCATTTGCATGCATAACTCCAGCACCAGAACTAAATGGTGTACGAGGACTTTGAAGAATACCATCCTTATCTCTATAACCGATAACATCTGCAAAGGCTGAAAGACTGGTTTTAATAGTGTTATCTATTTCTCCTGAGTGCATCATTGAAGTTGCATCTTCAAATTTTAAATCACTTATTTCTTTTAAATCCATAATCTGTGCTAACATATTGCCTTCTTTATGAGGCGCAAGAATGTAATCAAACTTACGTAAATTTTGTCCGTTTACTGCAAAATTAAAATTAGTACTGCCTACATCTCCATAGATGAATCCAACTATATTTTTTTTCTCTGTTGCTTGCATCACATCATCCCCAAATTAATTTTTGATATATGCAAGCCTGGTTTATTATATTTTTTATAATTTTTCTTCGAGATATGTAGGTAAATGTGCAAGTACTTTAAGAGCTTCAATTTCCATAAAATGAAGATGCCCTGGGATAACAATACTATGAAATGGTTTACCAAAATCCTCCTTTATTAATTCCTCTATAGCTCCAGATTTAACAATCGGTTTATCTGAACCAGCACGAGCAACAACACAAATTATACTTTCTTTATCAAATATCTTATTTTTAGATTTTTTTTCCAATTCTAAAATAAGTTTTAAACCATCATTTGCAGTCATATAACGATTTTTATCCTCTTGGATATCAAGTAAAACTAATGTGTGTAAACCCTTATCCTTATTATCTCTTATTACATCATAAGGACTTGTTGGAAAATAATTATTTTGAGGATAAGCAAGAGTTGTAGTACGACCAAATTTATAATTCTGTAATCCCAAAAGACCAGAAATCGCAGTTACAATACTACTGCCATGAATAATTTTTGTTTTAATACCTTTTTTTACTGCTCTAATATGTAAGTCAACATGTGTTGTAGCAGTCATACTATCTCCAGCAGTTAAAAAAACAGTATTTTTATTTTCTGCTGAGTTAATTATTATATCTCCATTTTCTGTTTCACTTCGGTTTAAAACAATTATTTTTTTTCCATATAATTTTTCTAATTTTTCAATACTTGTCCCAAATAATTTTGAAGTATAGAATTCAGCAAAAATTTTATCTGCTTTTTGTATCTCCTGAAGTCCTTTTATTGATATATCCTTTTCATCGTATAACCCTAGTCCAATAAAAGATAAAGTTCCTTTTTTCATAAACAATCAATATCTATAAACAAAAACAATTCAATAAATCTTTGTTTGAGATATATTATAGACAAAATATTTGATTATTATTAAACTATTTTTAATAAATCAAACAATTGTTAAATACCCAAAAAACATTTTATTGTAGTGTTATGGTTGAAGAAAAAAATAATTTTAAAAAAGATGTTTTACCAGTTTTTATAATGGGTCTTATATTTGTAATTGTTTACAGTCTTGTATTGTTTTTAACAGAACCTTTTATAACTGAAGGTGGAATACAACAAGCTTTTGAAGATATAAATAACCCTGTAAATATCTTAACAATAATTATAATAATGCTTTTAATAACCATCATAATTCTTCTTATTGCAAAATATTGGAAAGATAAAATAATTCAAATTATCATTCTTTTCGCAATCGGATATTCATCTTTTTATGCATTCTTTTTACCTGTATTAAATATTATTTTACCAACCAATCCAGATATAGTTTTAATTTCCTCAATTATATTTGCAATATTACTTGTTGTTATTCTTTATAAATATCCTGAATGGTATATTATAGATGTATCAGGTATAATAATAGGAATAGGCGCAATAATTATCTTTGGAATATCACTTGGTATTTTACTTGTTTTAATATTGCTAGTTGTTCTTGCAGTTTATGATGCAATATCTGTATATAAAACAAAACATATGATAGATTTAGCAGATACTGTTATGGATTTAAAACTACCAGTTTTATTAGTTGTTCCAAAAAAATGGGGTTATTCACTTTTAAAAGAAACAAAAAGATTAAAAGATAAACTTAAAGAAGGTGAAGAAAGAGAAGCTTTTTTTATGGGTCTTGGTGATATTGTTTTACCAGGTATTCTTGTTGCAGCAGTTTATTATCATATAGATGTCCCTGAAGGATTTTTAGTTGCTATTGGTACAATAATCGGTATACTTATTGGTTTTGCGTTTCTTATGATATTTGTTTTAAAAGGAAAACCCCAGCCAGGACTTCCATGTCTTTGTGGTGGAGCAATTCTTGGATATATATTTTCAAGTTTAATTTTATTTGGTGAACTAAAAGGATTAGTAAATATTATTTAATAACTATCTTTATAACCACATTTTTCACACCAAATTTTTCTATCAAAATGATTGATTTTATTTGAGCACTCTGGACAATTTACTTTTTCAAAAAAATGTTCAAGCCATATATCTCTAACTTGAGGAACATTTTCATTTTTTATTTTATTAAGTATTTCAATAAGCTCTGGTTTTGTAGCAAGTTTTTCTAATTTTAAAAAATCAATTCTATGTAATTTTTGTGGTTTAAAGGAATCGTAAAACTGTGTTTTTCCTTCTTTTGAATGAGTCTTATATCCCCTGAGTAAAATTGCTGCTAATATAAACCCAGATATAAGACCACCAAGATGTGCAAAATGAGCTGTGTTATCTTCAACTTCAAAAGTTACAATTAATGTTTCTATTACAGCAAAAATAATAACTGCATAAATCACTTTGATTCGTGTAATGAACATAATACCAAGTGGAATTGGCATAACAACTTCATCTCTTGGATAAGAGTAAGCAAATGCTCCCATAATACCAAATATTGCTCCAGAGGCACCAATTAATATTATCTGATTATTAGGATAACTTAGATTTAACATTGAATGGGTAAGAGCACCACAAACTCCCGTTATCAGATAAATAATAAGAAATTTCTTTGCTCCTATTCGTTGCTCAAAAGCCATTCCCATAAAGAAAAATACTAGCATATTACCAAAAATATGTAAAAGACCACCATGGACAAACATGGATGTGAATAATGTATAGATATATGGTAAATATTGTAATGAGAGATAGACAGGTCTGAAACCTAAATCACCAATAATTTCGTATCTAAAAATCAAACTTAGAATAAAAATAATTAAGTTTGAAATAATTATTATATATGTTATCATAAACTTTTTAACATATGCAAATACTAATGCTCCAATTATTATAAAAATTGCAATAAATGAAATCAAATGTGGTAGAATTTCATTAAATATGTCCATGTTCTTTTTCTCCGTTGACGAGTAAATATATGGAATGTAAAATCGTATATAACAATTATGTAAATGATTTTTTTTAAAAGTTACTAATATTACTAACAATCTTTTAGGTTTTTAAGCCTGTCTTATAAAAAAAAATTTTCTTTTTTGTTGATATGAAAATGGGTTTATATATCAATACTAAATAATTCATTTTTAAACATTTTAATTATAAAAGATTTCTAAGAAACGTTTAAGTTTACCTATTACATACTATTTTTATATTTATAGGGGAGTAAATATGAAAAAATTAAAAATAAAACTAATTGTGATAGGTATAGCATTGACACTACTAATTGTACCTGGATTAGTTCCAGCTTTCTCAAATAGTAAAGAATTTAATTTGAAGAAAACAACATTATTAAGAGAAAAAAATTATGAATTAGAAAATTTAGATAGAGATGAAATCTATGATTTAATCGAAAAATATAGAAATAGAATTCCTGGTATAGAACAAAAATATGATACAATTTTCATTCCTCGAGAAGATTTATCTTTAGTTGAAGGAGAAAATGATCTTAATTACAATGTAGATGCATTTTATTCAATAGTACGTAGTCTACCTATCCATGTAGGTGAACCAATTGAGGAATATATTCCTGGTAGAGGTAGAACTGGTTCATTAGACCCTGATAACGGAGATGATGAAGATTGTTTTTCTTTTCCTGTTTGTATAGGGCAAACGATATCTGTTTCATTATCATCTTCTGAAGATTATGAAATAACTATTATTAATATAGATAATGAGGATAAAGGTCAAAATTATGTTGCAGAGGAATCAAATATTTGTTTTATAAAAGTTTATGCAAACGAAGGAGCAAACGCTGCTGATTATAATATTGAGATAACGTTAAATAATCAAAATGATGCTGGAACAGGAAAGGATGCTGGTGATTCAATAACTAATCCAACAGAGATAAATGCTGGTACATTCGAAGGTTATATTGATTCTACAGATCCAGAAGATTGGTATTCTTTTGAAGCACAAAATGGAGATGGTTTTATTATAAATCTTGATACTCCAAGGGCATGTGACATGTCTGATTTTGATATTCATTTATATGATCCAACAGATGAACTTGTTTATGAGGGGACCTATTATGGTGAGGATGAAATTGAATACAAAGCAGATATGAGTGGAACTTGGAAGATAAAAATAGATACCTTTCCAGGTTGGGATGAAAGTAAATGGCCTGATGATTATTATTTATATGGTTCAGGTGTATATATTTTGACTTTAACTTTTGATGATTCTGCTCAAATGCCAGCAGTACCAAAATCACAACCGGAAATAACACCTGTTGCAAAAACGTATATTATTCAGGATGATCCTGATTCAAATATGGATGAATATGCATATCTTGCTGCAGTACCTGCAGCAAATTACTTTGAAGAAAATAAAAGATTTGTTTCACCAATTGTATATCAAGGAATTGATTATGTTTCTACATGGGCGACAACAGTTGATGAAACAACACAATATTTGTTAGATGACTGGAATACTTATCTTGATGGTCATGGTTTAATTGCAACTGAATACAATATTGTAAATAACAATCCTATTCAAGCAGCAGTAGATGTTGCAACTTCTAAATGGAGTTCATCAGATAAAGTGGTGTTAACAGTTGATGGTAGTAGTTTTAATGATGAGATAAAAACAGTTTTTGAAAAATCAAATACACTTAACACTCAAACAAAAGTTACAACTATAAACAGTGACGATGCACAACTTAATTCAGAAAACGGTTATATGTTTTTTATAGATAATAAATGGGGAGCAATCTCAGTTCAAGCATTTAATTATGTAGGTCCTGCGCGATCTTCAGGTCCACCGTCTAGTTTTTTATCTAATTATTATCCAACCTTTATATCAGCAGGTCAAGATTGGTGGCCAACACCATATGATGGCGATGGAGATGCAACAGATCATTATTACCCAGTTACTTCATCTGGTTTGTGGTCAGCAGGTACTACATTGTCTCCAAATGAGTTTACATCTTATAAGATAATTCAGGTACCTGGGGATAGATATTATGTTAATATTCCAAAAGATGATTGCAGTTTGAAAGTAACCTTAACATCAGATGAAGCCACCCCTTTATTAGCGTATCTTGTTGATCCAGATGGCAATATTAGAAGACCAAATGTGCCACACTACAATGGCGGAGAGATAACTCCAATTCATTATTGGAATGGTGGTCATTGGGAAAATAATCAAGATGAATTCCGAGCATTAATCCCTGAGATAAGCAAAGTACATACTACTGAAATAAATTATCCTATGCAAGGTAAATGGACGATAATTGTAGTACCTAGTTCAGTTGAATATGCTGATGAAACTTATTCATATACTGTTAAAGCTGAACTTAGAACTCATTCAATAGATAGAGCAAATGCTGCATTATCCGCTGCAAACGCTGCAGTTATTGCTTCTCAAGAAAATGCTCCATTATTATATGTCACAGATAGTTCAATTCCAACTGAGACCTCAAATGTTATCAGTCAACTAGGTGCATCAAATATAATTTTTGTTAACATAAATGGTGTCAGCTCTGCTGATGTCAATAGTGATATTGAATACAATAGTTTACAAGAAGTTATTGATGCAATAAAAAGCTATGAACATAGTGAAAACTATATAACAATTACATCACTTGGATCTGGAGATGGATATTATGCTCCATCTGCAATGATTGCAGCATATCATACTTCTCCTGTTTTAAATTTTGGTGAAGCTAAAGAGGCTTATAATATACTTGATAGTATCGCTGCATATAGGGAATATGAGGGTGATTATTATCATGGTGCAAGATCGGTTGGCCATCTTCCCCAAGTAACCGAACCGATAGAGTTGGAACATCCTATCAAACTACTACAATTAATTTTATATTATTTCCAAAATGACAATAGTATACCACCTTTAGGTCTTAATTTAAAATTACAATGGTATAGTACAGTATATAATGGAATACATGATATGATAGATAGCTATGGTTTAGATGCAGAAGGAAAAGAAGCATATATGTTTGTTGGTTCAAGAGATAAAGATATTCGTGATCCTATTTGCCGTGCAATGATTGGAAATGAATCATATTCTGGTCTTATACCAGTTGATACAACTGGTTTTGCTTCAGATATTATATGTAGAAATATTCTTTATCCTGCAATTATTCATTCAAATCCTGGTAAGCTAGTGACAACCTCACAGATGATGAATTATCCTGATGGTTATCAATGGAAAGCAAATGATGGAAATGAATATCCTAATTATGCTACTCAAAGCATTAAAGAATCTTTTTCATCATATGGTAGATTTTTCGAAGGACATTGTATATGGGATAACTTACTTGAGCGTTATAACAAAGGAACTTTACTCAGTTATTATTCAGGTCATGGAACAGGAGGATCAGGTATATCTGCTCAATTTAAAAACGTTGAAGAGCAATTTCCACTCGCAGAACTTCGATACGAATATTTAAAAGATATTGACTGGTGGGATTCATGGCGTGGATACAGTGGATATGATGAAAAACAAACTAAAACATGTCGTTGGGGTGGTGAATCTGGTTATAATGCTAAAGAACCAAACCTCTATGACATAATACATTTCAAATATGTTGATGAACTTTTTGAGAATCTACATAGTGAGGTGGAATGGTGGAGCAGTTGTACCACTGGTGAGCATTGGGGTCCGTTTGTCTATCTTTCTCATGGGTCAGTATTATGGTATGGATGCGCAGGCTCTGCCTATGGGGTTCAAGATGATTTACATAATAGCTGGATATTCCATGATATGCTAGTTGAAGGAAAAGGAATTGGCGAATCAGAAGCCCAATACCAATGGATGTTTAACAGTGACTATACTACATGTGATCCAACCACTCTTTATGGACGTTCAACATTATTCCAATTTTCATCTGGTGGTGGACTAACTAATTGTAAAGTTATTTTCGGCGATCCAGAGTTTCAGATATATAATCCTACATGGGTTGAACCAGAACCAATTAATCCATAAAAAACAAATTTTTTATTTTTTAAATTTTATTGTTTAAACCATTGTTTGTTAAATTATAATCCATTTAACATTTAGCCAAGAAACATTTAAGTTTCAACATTATATATTATTTTTAATTTATTAGGGGGAAATTATGCGAAAAAAGATTTCTATATTTTTAATCTGTCTATTATTGACTTCAAGTACAACCACCATTGCATTTACAAAATTTAACAGAGATGAACAACAAATAAAACATCCTTTATTTGATTCAACAGCAGCTCCATTACCAACACCCAAACGATGGATTAAAACCTTTGGAGGAATAGCCAATGATATATGTCTTTCAGTTGAACAAACATTTGATGCAGGATACATTATTGCAGGATGGACATCTTCATATGGAACTGAAAAAGCGGATTTTTGGTTGATTAAAACTGATAATAATGGAATTGAAGAGTGGAATAGAACATTCGGAGGAACAGATTATGACTATGGCGAATCAGTTCAGCAGACAACAGATGGCGGATACATTATTACAGGAATAACAAATTTTTCCTATAATACAGGCTATGGTGATTTTTGGTTAATTAAAACTAATAATATTGGTATTGAAGAGTGGAATAGAACATTCGGAGGAACAAATGTTGATTGGCCTCATTCTGTTCAACAGACAACTGATGGAGGCTATATTATCATGGGAGTAACAAAATCATTTGAACTTGATAATGAAGATATTTATTTGGTTAAAACAGATGCTGATGGTACTAAAGTATGGGATAAAACATTTGGAGGAATAAGTCAAGATCTGGGTTATTCTGCTCAGCAGACTAGTGATCAAGGATACATCATTACAGGTGGCACATATTCATCTAACACTAATAGTTATGATATTTGGCTAATCAAAACCAATATCAATGGTGATGAAACTTGGAATAGAACATATGGCGGTATCTCTGGTGATAATGGTTATTCTGTTCAGCAGACTAGTGATGGAGGATATATTGTCATAGGATATACATATTCATTTAGTGCTGGAAAAGAAGATATTTGGTTGATTAAAACTGATAAAAGTGGTAATAAATTATGGGATAATACATTTGGAGGAATAAATCATGACGGGGGTTATTCTGTTCAGCAGACTAGTGATGGAGGATATATAATCACAGGATATACAGATTCATTTGATGCTGGTAATTATAATGTATGGTTGATTAAAACTGATAATAATGGAATTGAAGAGTGGAATAGGACATTCGGAGAAACCAATACCGATGATAATGGGCGTTCTATTCAACAGACTAGTGATGATGGATACATTATTTTAGGAAGTACAAAGTCATATGATACTGGTGACTATAATGTTTTATTAATCAAAACTGATAGTAAAGGAAAGTCAAAAACAATATTATCAATTAGTTTTTGGTTTGAAAAACTCTTTCAGCGTTTCCCAATTTTTGAAAAAATACTAAACCAAGTAATATAAAATACACTCTTTTTTCTTTTTTTACATTTTGTTGTTTTTAAACATTTTATTTTTAATTTTGTTGCATATGCTATAAATAATTTTTAATATAAAATAAAACATTAAATGTTATAAGTTAGCAAATAACTTTATATTGTGGGGGAAAAAGAATGAATAAGAAAATAGTTGGAATTTTTATGTGTATGCTGTTGATTGAGTCATCTTTTATAGCTATAGGGAATGTTGTAGATAATGTTTATATTAAACAAAATTTTGAGAATGAAATAGATAAAACAAATTATAAAACATCTCAAAATGGTGTGATTCTAGATCAAGTCCTAGATGAAAATAATAAAGGTTATACTATAATTCATATCTGGGGTTCGCATTATGAAATGGGCTATGCTCAAGCAGAACTATTAGGTGAATATATAATTATTGTAATAAATGATATTAAGGATTATGTTGGTGATTATTATAATCAAATAAGAGATTTAATGTCTGAATCTATTTGGTTACCTGAAGAAATTGAATATGAATTTGATGGTATGTTAGATTATCTTAAAAATGCATATCCATCAGAAAATATAGATAAATTAGATCTAAAAGTTATGAATACTTTAGGGGATTGGGCGTATGGTTTTAGTTGTCGAAGTCATTCTTGTTGGGGCAGATATGTTTCTAACCCGATAAAAACATTATCAACCCGTAGGCTCGATTTTGCTTCAGTAGTTCCTTCAGCAAATCATCATGTTCTATGTGCTCGTGATCCAAATGATGGTTCTACTAGATGGGTTAATCTTGGTCCACCTGGATATATTTTAACTCCTACTAGTGTAAATGAATATGGGGTTTTAGTTTCAAGTCATGATTATAACTCTTATGACACTGATTTTACAGGGAATCGGATGCCTCGAATGGTTGCATTCCGTTATGCAACAACATTTGCAATAAATCCTGATTTATCCACGCATCTAAATGATATTTACAATGAGATGCAGAATTATGAAATGATGACTGGTAGTTTCTTAAATTACTATGCACCTGAAGGTTATGGTGGTGTAATGACTTTTAATCCATTACAGTCAGGTCCAGATTTTTACCATCTACGAACTCCACAGGAAAATTGGCATCATGGAGAAGCAATAATAACAACTAATGCATGGACAGATGGAACATTTACTCCTGAGGATGAAGATTTTAATGCCGATATATATTATGATGATGAATCACCAAAAACACTAGAGAGTCATTGGGATTTGTTACATTATGATGGTGGAGGCAACAGAGGTTTACATCAGTTAAGTGTAGCATATCGTAACAGAGAAGATATGACTATATGGTTTGATGGTAGATTATCAAATATTGGAAAGAGAACACCTCGTTTAGAATGGGAATGGGGGGATTTATTTTCAGAGCCACCTTTAACTCCTGTTATTAATGGTCCAACATCTGGAAATGTTGGAGAGGAACAAGTATATACTTTTAATGCAATAGATCCTGATGGAGACAATATATATTATTGTATAGATTGGGGAGATAATAGTAATGAGGTTTGTATTGGTCCTTTCCCATCAGGAACTGAACAAACATCTTCACATACATGGAATGAAGAAGGTACATATATAATAAGAGCTAAAACTAGAGACATTCATAATGCAGAGAGTGATTGGGTTAATTTTGAAGTTACTATGCCAAAAAATAAGATGGAATATTATCAAACACCTTTCCATATCATGAGTTCTAATAATAATGTTTTATGTCCAATACTTTTAGCAATAACCCTAGGTTTTACTCTTCGTGCATTAAGAGTATTAGAATCTATACCAGAAGATATCCAATATTGGATTGATTCATATAATGACGGGAAAATCAATGCATTAGAACTACTTATTGAGATCTTTAGTTGTACTACAATAGATATAATAAATACATTATATGCAAAAGCAGGATTTAGATTCTTTTATAATTTATGGCATGATTTATGTACAGGTCCATCTTTAGACATTTATACTCCTTTTTTTACAAGCATATCAGGTTTAGAATTATCATTAAATCAATATAATTTATTAACTTTTAAAATTCTTACAGATGGATGCAGGTGCGATCAATAATCATATATCTAAACTCTTTTTTCTCATTTTGTTTTATCGTTCATGCAGAACAAATCTTAACTTAAGAGAAAAATTTATAAATCAAATGTTGTTCACGGCTTTAAAATTTGGGGATTTGATTGGTATTATGGTTTGAAAAAATTCCTTTCTTATTCTTTTCATACCTCCCCCTTACAGCCAATCAATTAACCCATATTTTTTAATAAAAATATTTTAAAATTTGATAATTTATTTGAATTCAGAAAAAAAATCACTTCAGAAACCCCCGGTGTAATATTTGTTGCTGACAATTTAAAGGAAAAAAGAA
>JBFEOQ010000023.1:0-24081 GCA_041550515.1 Thermoplasmatota archaeon
AAGGGATTTTCTTTTGAAATTATTTGAAAATATTCCTCAGTAGTTTCTGGCATGTCATCACGGTAGGATTCATTCATATATATCGCATCTCTTTGAAAAATAATTAAATTAATAAATACATTTAATCGTTAAATAACTATAGTTATTGAATATTGAATAGAATCAATAATTCAAAAATAATTAATTCTAAGAGATAATTGTAGAATTTTCTCCAAAACATAATTATATCTAAAATAATTTATATCAGATTTCATGAAACATCAAATAACAATAAAAATATCACAAATAACTCCATGTGGAATGAATTGTAGTATTTGCAGAGGTTATCTAAGAGAAAAGAATAAATGCCTAGGTTGCAGAGAAATAGATATAAATAAACCCATTAGTCGAGCAAAATGTAAAATTAAAAACTGTATTGAATTGAAAAAAAATAACTTAAAATACTGCAATAAATGTAAACTATTTCCCTGTAATAGACTTAAAAATATTGATAAAAGATACAGAACAAAATATAATATGAGCATGATAGAAAATCTTGAAAATATAAATAAATTTGGTATCAGAAAATTTATTAAAAATGAAAAAATAAGATGGAGATGTATATACTGCGGATCTATAATATGTGTTCATGATGGAATTTGTTCAAATTGTGGAAAAAAGAAATTATAGCAATATTTTTTTGAAAAATATATTATTAACAATTAAACAAAAACCTGCTGAAAAAGATATCATGAATTATTTTTATTATTATTTGGTTAAACCTTTTTTATTATTTTAAAGATTTGACTTATTATATAAAACAAGACAGAGCTTATTGACTTTTCATAATGATTAATTTTTTATAAATTCTAAAAAATAGACCCATTCATGAATCTTATGTTCATTATAATTCATCTTTATTAACTGCAAAACTTTTTCTCTTGCTAATCTTTCATTAATAGGTGGACCCATTGTTCCAGTATTTTTTTTCTGCCAGTCAATAACAATAATGCGCCCATCAGGTTTCAATGCTGCAAAACAAGTCTTTAGAAATTCTTTTGGATTATCAATTTCATGAAGAACCATCGATAGCAGGATAATATCTGCTTTTAGACCTATTAGTGAATCTCCGTTAATAATTTTTAAATTCTTACGATGACCACTTCTAATTTTAAGCTCTTGAATCATTTCTTCAGAAGCATCAATTGCGATAACAACGCCTTGTTCTCCAACGAAATCTAAAGCAGGAATACTGAAATAACCGATCCCGCTTCCAAAATCAATTAAAGTATCACCTCGTTTAATCTTCATTTTCTGCAATAAATTTTCAACTGGTAGTATTTTTTTTCTTTCTTCACTTTCTAAACGAGAGAAATCACCTTGGAAACGATATGGCATTATATTCAAGAAGCTGATAGAACATATTAAAATCTTTACATTTCGGTACACTCGTAATTAAATAATTAAAAAATAAGTTCTGGTAAGAGATTTGAATACCATTTTACTGTTATTATTTGTTTAAACTTATAATACAAGGATAAAATATATATTTAAGAATAATACATATTATGAATAGGAAGGTTAGAACTACGGAGAAAAGAACAATAAAAATATCTTTAATCATATATATAGCATTATTATTAACTGCTACCCTAGATTTAGCTTTATCATATAATTATTATTTATCTGAGCCTGAAATTTTCATTAGTAACGAATCAAACATTGAGTTTGTTAAATTTCTGACACAAGGAGAATTCCCAACTAATAATTTCTTAAAATTCATTTTAGCACTACCAATACTATTATTTCTTTTAAGCTGGTTTGATGTAATACATGAAAATATGAATAATAAAACAATGAATTTTATTGAAAATTTTGGAAGAACAACAACATTAGCAATTCCAAGTTTATTTTGCGTATCTTACAGTTTCTCAGGTTTCACCTGGTATACAAATTCACAATTAATACATAATATTTTAACAATTATTCATACAATGATAAATAGTACAATAATGATTGTATTATTATCTCTTATCATGTTAACTATTTTTCTTTTATTAATCAATAAATATAGTTAATATTTATTAGGAAAATTTTAATTAAAGAATTACTAATATATCAAGAATTTTATAAGATTAATCTTGCTATATAAATTAAAATGTAAAATAATAATTGAAGGATATCAAAACGATTCTTATAATATAATTATTTTAAATTTTCTCCAAAAATATTAAATTGATATTTCAATATTGATAATTTTGAAAAATTTATGATTGATGTTGATTTGAATAAAACCATATTGTTTGAAGATAAAAAGAAATGGAGAGAATGGTTAGAAAAAAATTATTTGAAATATAATGAAATCTGGTTAATCCATTATAAAAAAAATTCCAGTAAAATAGGTATAAATCATCGTGATGCTGTTGAAGAAGCTTTATGTTTTGGTTGGATTGATAGCACTCTTAAAAAAATTGATGAAGAAAGATATATCTTGAGATATACTCCTCGAAAGAAAAAAAGTGTATGGTCAAAAATAAATAAAGAAACAGCTGAGAAAATGATATTATTAGGTAAAATGACTCAATCAGGGTTTGATACAATTAATATAGCTAAGAAGCAAGGTCTCTGGGAAACAGCCTATACAAATAAAGTGAAGGATAGGTTACCCTCTGATTTAAAGAAAGCTCTTGTTTTAGATAAGGTTGCTTGGAATAATTTTCAAAATTTTGCAAATAGCTATAGAAATATGTATATTGGATGGATAAAAAATGCAAAAACAGATACAACAAGATTAAAAAGAATTAATGAAGTTGTTAAAAGATCAAGAGAAAATAAAAAACCTGGAATTTAAGGAAAACTATTAGAGAAATTTGAGTATTCCTTAATGATTGTGAGTAATATTAATAAATAAAATCCATATCAACTTTTAGAGTTTTATTAGAGATATTTAAAAATATTAAAATTTTGCTGCAATAGGCATTCTTCTACCCATCCCGAAGGCTTTTGTAGTTACTTTTAATCCTGGAGCTACTTGTCTCCTTTTATATTCATTTCTATTAACAGCATTTACTATCCATTTTACTATCTCAGGATTAAAATTAAGATCAAGTATATTTTCCAATGAGTAACCTTCATCTACATAGTAATTCAATATTTGATCAAGAATATCATATTCTGGTAAGAAATCTTGATCTTTTTGATCAGGTTTTAACTCTGCTGAAGGTTTCTTTTTTATAATTTCTTCTGGTATAACCTTGGATTTATGATTTATAAAATGAGCTAATTTATACACCATGGTTTTTGGTACATCAGAGATAACAGCTAATCCTCCGCTCATATCCCCATATAGAGTACAGTATCCTACGGCAAGCTCACTTTTATTACCTGTGGATAATACAAGATAGCCGTACTTATTCGACAGTGCCATAAGAATATTACCTCTTATCCTAGCTTGAATATTCTCTAAAGTAACATCTATTTCATTGTTTAATTTCAAAGGCTCTGTAAGCGATTTAATATAGGTTTTATAAATTGAAGATATAGGTACGATTTTAAATTTTATACCAAGGTTATTTGCAATCTTTCTAGAGTCTTCTATACTACCTTTTGAAGAGTAAGGTCCAGGCATTGTAACACCAAGAACATTACTATTACCTATTGCTTCTTTAGCTAAACAGCAAACAACTGCAGAATCAATTCCACCGGATAACCCTAAAACAACTTTTGAAAAACCACATTTTTTTATATAATCCTTTAAACCTAAAATTAGTGCCTCATAGACGCTTTCTATTTTATTCTGTGGATGGTAAATAACTGATTTCCTACTTAACTTTGTATCGATCGTTTGTATATGCTCTTGAAAAGACGGGAATACTTCCAAAGGTTTTCCATTTTTATCAACACATATACTCCTTCCATCAAAAATTAGTTCATCGTTACCTCCTACTTGATTCACAAAAATAAAAGGTATTTGATGTTTTATTGCATGATTTTGAATAATATGGAATCTAATTTCTTCCTTACCAATATAAAATGGAGAAGCTGAGATATTTATAAACAATGTAGCTCCTTTATTTGCTAATATCTCCAAAGGATCAAAAGGATAAAAACGTTTTAAACATAAATCTGGATCGTTCCATGCATCTTCACAAATAGAAATTCCTAATATTTGATCCTTGAATGGAGTTACATGAATTTCTCCTGCAGAGTCAAAGTATCGTGTCTCATCAAAGACATCGTAGGTTGGTAGAAGAGATTTGTATTGTTTGTCAAGTATCTCTCCTTGGAAAACAAATACTGCAGTATTGAAAAGCCCTTTACCTGTTTTTTTCTTTATTCGTAGAGGTGCTCCGAAAATTATTCCTGTCTCAGGATATTCCTTTGAAATACTTAATAATGTCTTTATATTTTTTTCAATTTTTTGAATAAACCATGATTTTTCTAAGAGATCTCTTGGCGGGTATCCGGAGAGAAAAAGTTCTGAGAATATTACTATATCAGGTAAATCTTTTTTTGATTCTGATAGCGTTGAAATTATTTTTTCTAAGTTACCATTTACATCTCCAATTAAAGGATTTAGTTGTGCAATGGTCACCCTCATTTTATGAATCCTCGAAAATTTATTACTAATTAATGTACAAGCTATCTATATTATTTATTTAAAAATTTTTTAATTTCCTTGAAATTGTTAGTAGGTAGTTGACATTGTTGATCTTTACAGATATAAATAGTTGTTTGATTTTTTATTTGAGTATAATTTTTTATATATGGAATTAACTTTGTAATTATTAACTCTTTTAATTTTATATCTTTTAAAATTATTACTTTATTTGGTTGATAAATTGAATGTATATTTTGAATTATTTTCTGTGTAATTTTATTATCTTTATTTCCTACAATCACGATTTCATAGGATGGTCCGATGACAAAATCTAGACTTGTCATCATTTGAGTGAAGCTACCTGGATTTTTATTTACTTGATTTGAAAATGCTTTTGATAATTCTATTGCTTTTTTTTCTAGATTAATATTTCCAGTTATTCTTGCAAGTCTCGTAAGATTATAAAATGATATTGAATTTGCAGAAGGAATTGCACCATCATATATTTCTTTAGTTCGAGTTAATAATTTTTCATTTGTATCTGATGTGAAATATAAGCCACCATTTTTTTTATCCCAAAAATGATTTATCAGATGATCGTTTAAATCAAGTGAAATTTGCAGATATTTAGGATTTAATGTTGCTTGATATATTTCGATAAGTCCTAGAATTAAAAAAGCATAGTCATCTGCATAACCTGAGATTTTTACATTATTTTCCCTATATCTATGAAATAGTTCTCCATTTTTTTTCTTCATTTTTTTTAAGATAAAATTAAGTGCTTTTTCTGCACTCTTAATAATATTTTTATTTTCAAAAACTTGTGCTGCTTTTGCAAGAGCAGCGATCATAAGACCATTCCAATCGGTTAGAATTTTATCATCTTTTTCAGGATGAATTCTCTTTTCACGTTTTTTATAAAGTTTTTTTCTTATTTTTTCTAATTTTTGAAATAACTCTTTTTCTGTTAATTTATAATATTTAGCAAAATCTCTTGAGCTCATTGTTTGATATAAAATATTTTTATCATCTGTTTTACCTATTTCTGATTTAAAGTTTCCATTCTTTTTAATATTATAATATTTTTC
Source organism: Thermoplasmatota archaeon (assembly GCA_041550515.1). GTDB lineage: Archaea > Thermoplasmatota > E2 > DHVEG-1 > DHVEG-1 > PFL35. Next base: position 5,668 of record JBFEOQ010000023.1, read on the forward strand.
AATTAAATCAAATTCTTGTGGTGTAAGAATTTTTTTTAACTCTTCATAATCCCAAATATAAAATTTACCTTCTTGTCCTTCTGAATCTGCATCTTCTGCAGAATAAAATCCTCCTTCTTCTGATGTCATATCACGAAGAACATAGTTAATTATTTCTTCTGCAGTTTTTTTAAATATTTGTTTTTTTGTTGCTTGATATGCCTCAGTATATACCATTATTAGAAGAGCCTGGTCATATAACATTTTTTCAAAATGAGGAAGAATCCAATTATTGTCGGTTGAATAGCGATGGAATCCAAAACCTATATGGTCATATATTCCTCCCTGTCTCATCTGCTCAAGCGTTGTCTCTACCATTTTCAAGGAATATTTATTCCCTGTTCTTTTCCAATATCTAATTAGAAATATTAGATTATGTGGTATTGGAAATTTCGGTTGAGAACCAAATCCTCCATTTATTTCATCAAATGAGTTTAAAAGTTGATTGTATGTATTATCTAGAGTAGCTTTTGTGAATTCTAATCCTTGATTTGATTTTGTAAATTTTTGTAAAGTAGTTGCTATTTCACTTGCTGATTTTAACAATTTATTGGTATTTTGCTCCCAGAGATTTTTTATTTCTGGAATGAGCTCCATCATACCTTTAATACCATATCTTGTCTCCTTTGGAAGATATGTAGCTGCAAAAAATGGTTTTTTATCAGGTGTCATAACAATTGTAAGAGGCCAACCTCCTCTTCCAGATATAAGCTGGCAGACATTCATATAAATTTTATCAATATCTGGTCTTTCTTCTCTATCTACTTTTATACAAATAAAAGTGTCATTAAGAAGTTTTGCTACTTTTTTATCTTCGAATGACTCATGTGCCATAACATGGCACCAATGGCAAGTTGAGTAACCTATTGATAAAAAAATTGGTTTGTTTTTTCTTTTTGCTAAATTAAAAGCTTCATTACTCCAGGGATACCAATCTACTGGATTTTTTACATGTTGTAGAAGATAAGGACTTTTTTCATTTTTTAGATGATTTTTTGGTATATCCATTATTTATTCTCCGAATGGGACACCAACTACAGTAAGATATATAGTACTCTCCGTTACACCATCAATATCGATTATTTGATTAACTTCATCATCATATAAAGCAGCTATTTGACATGTTCCTAAATTTATACTAGTTGCACTTAATGCAAGATTTTCTGCTATATGACCTGCATCAAGGTAAATATAGCGATAAGCTCTCTGACCATATTTACATTTTGAACGATTAAAAATAGCTGTCCAAATAAAGACCGCTGCAGCATGATAACACATATGTTGATCTAATGCAGCCTCTTTGATAACTGATCGATAATCTCCTTTTTTTATCTCTTCAAGATGATGAGATTTAATGTTATAATGATACACACCTTGTTCAATATTTTTTACATTGTTTATTACAATATATGTTTCAATCGGATATAATGCACCTGCAGATGGTGCTGTACGATAATCAAAAGTACCCTCCCTTCTTTGTAAACCTGTAGAAGCCCAGATTAGATAAGATAGTTGTTCTTTTGATAATGACTTTTTTGAAAAATTCCTTATACTTCTCCTATTAAGAATTGCATAGTTGAAGTTTTCAGTTTTAATATTATTTGGTTTAGGAAGTTCGATCTTTTGACTATCTGGATAACTTTTATATAACTCAGGTTGCAAAGACCAATTTGGACTATCACCAAATCTATTTCGATAATATTTCGTTTCCTTCTGAAATTTATCACCGATTTTTTCTATTGTAATGTGATCACACCCCAATTTCAATGAAAAAAGTATTGATAATTAATAAAACTATTGGAGAAATACATTATATGTAAAAAATCTTGTTGATTTTAAATGAATAATATGAGAATTTCAATTGAATTTACTCTTTTTTATAAATTTTTGTATTAAATACGCTTTTCTCATTAAAACCATGCTGGATTTGATCTTTATTCCCAAATAATGCTACCTTTATTTGAAAGTTGATAAATTTCATCTTCAAGGATTCTTTGATGATTTCTTTCATCCTGTGATAAATTAAAAAAGATTTTTTTACTTTCTTCATCATCGAATAAATGTGCAATTCTAATGTATCTTTCTTGAGCTTTGATTTCCGCGTCAATTGCCATATTTATCACTGTGATAATTTCATCTTTATTTGATTCGATCTCTCCTTCAATTTCAGGTTTAATAGAAATATCTCGAGTTGTTATATCAAGTGTTTGAATTTCAATATTATTCTTACGCGATTCAATAATATTTTTCACATGCTCATAATGGTTTTGTTCAAACTCAGCAAGTTCTTTAAAGAGTTTCTTACCAGCTTGACTTTGAGCCTTTATAGATGCATCTTCATAGAACTTTATTGCTTCAAGTTCACTTTTCATCGCCTCAATTAAAAGATTATCAAGATCAGACATTTATTTATCCTCCTTTAAAATCAGATAGAGTAATAAATATCCATTTATTTAAGAATAGCTGTATTAATCAAAACTAGTAAATTTTTTTTTATTTCATATTAGTCTTGATTACTTCAAAAAGATTAAACCTATCGGTATGAAAACTAAATCCTCATTTTTTATGTTCAATTTAAAACCATAGATTTAATTATTAAAAAAAAGATTTATTACAATGATAAGGAGAACTATAGTTATGGATAAAATAGGATTATCTATTGGAATAATATGTGGGTTTGGGCTTGGTTTAATATTAGGTAGTGAATTCACTGGGAGTTATATAACAATTTTAGGTGCAATTTTAATAGTAATCTCACTAATTTCAATGGGAATATTATCTTTTATAAAAAAGAAATAATTGTTATATTTTTTTAAGTTGGGGGAAAGATTATTAGATATTCTAAAGGGATGCTAGTTGGTTTATGGATTTTAGCATTCTCAGTAATTCTATTTACAATTTATTATCATATTCATCGATTTCTTTGGGGAGCAGATATATCAATATATTCTCCTATGTTCACTTTAACCTTCTAGGGGTTTATTATATGCTTAAATATCATTTTAGAAATAATAGTTATATACGCTGTAACCTATGGTTTTTATAAAGCAAAAAACTGGGCAAGATTTTTTACAATAATAATATTTCTTCATTCATCTTTTTGGACTATTTATTTTTTATTTATAGAAAAGGTATGGCCTTTTGAACGCTATATTTGGCTTTGCTATTATGTAATCGTGATATCATACCTATTAATGTTGGATGTAAGAAACTATTTTTTAGTAGGAAACATCGAAAATATATAAAATAACTTGAATCCTCATTTTAACTCTGCGAGAGAGCTGTACGGACCTGGCGGGTTTTTAACAATTTAACATTAGAAACTTCACTCTAACTTTTAAAATTTTTAACAAAATTTGGTTTTAACAAGTTTAACTCATTAAAACCTCTCTCTTTTTATTTTCAATGTCTGCTTTGCGTGAACACAAACTATTTTTCTACTTTGAAATTATATTCCTTTTGATAGACACTAGCATGATACTTAAGATTGTTTTTTCAGATTAGAAAACAACTGTATATGATTTATTTTTCGGGCATATCAACCCATTTATGTGACTTTGCAACACTAAAATATGTATAACTTCTAATTATTTTAGGAAATTTACTTGATATACCTTCAATTATTTGTTTTAATTGATCAAAGTTTTTAACAATAAATTCTAATTCCAAATCTGCATATCCAAAAGTTTTGTCAATATATGATAAATTTGGATTTTCCTCAAGGTACTTTATAATTTGATTTTTTTTATCATAATCTTTAAGATAGAGATCAACTTTGAACCATTTATAACCTATTATGTCCCAATTTATTGTAATATGAAATCTGAGTATAAGTCCAACTTTTATTAATTTCTTCATTCTTTTGCTTATCGTGGCAGTAGTTATATTAAGACTTTTAGCCATATCTAAGGTTGGAATTCTAGAATTCTGAGCAAGTAATTGTAATATCTGAAAATCTAATTCATCATAATTTACTGATTCTCCACCGCGTTTAACAATTAATTTTATTCTATCATCCTTTTCATCTATTAAAAATGATTTTGTATAAATGTTTTCTCCAATAAATGGAGTAATTATCTGTTCACCAAAATAATCTCTATAATTACTCAATGTTTTTTGCCAGAAAGAATAAATTTCAGTAACATTTTTTGCTAACATAAATACACAAAGATCAAAGCCTCCTTCTGGTGAAGCAACAATCTGAGTATGTTTAAAATTTACAAAATGGTCGATAATTTCCTTTTTAATTTCTGGCGTTATATATTGATAATTAAGATAAAATCTCATACAATTATAACCCATTTTCAAAGTATCAATTATTGTATTAAACCGTAAAATTATTCCTCTTTCTTGTAGCTTTTTTACTCTATAAGTTACTGCATCTTTATGTAAACCTACTTTCCTACCTACTTGAGAAAATGATTGTCTTGAATTCAAATCTAGGTGATATAATATTTTCTTATCTTTTAAATCAATTTTTTCCATAGAAATATACAAAACTAAATTTTTTAAATAATACTTTAAAGTTTTGCATAATTTATAATTTTTTAAAAAATGTTGCTTTTATAATATATTGAAGGCTGACGAACCTGATTAACTATGAACAATCCAACAGTTGAAGTTCCACTCGAACTTTTTTAAAAAGAAAAGTTCGATTTATGCAAGCTCTTCTTATTAAAAATCTTCCTTTTTTATTTTTATAAACCTCTTTTTATGATATTGAACAGTTGTTACCCATTTTTAAAAAAAGGTGGATTTTACATTTTGTTGTTTATATAGGTTTTTTTCTAATTTTGTATCATTTAAGATTAGTGTAAGAAACTTATAAATTTAATTATTTCAGTTATTTTAATAAACTCTTTTATATTCTGTTTAATTTATAGTATTATTAAAATCTTATAATCCAAGGAGAAAAAACACCAAATGATAGATATTACAAAAAAAAGTTCATTAAAATACCTTCTATTTGGGCTTCTCTATTTTATTCAAGGTGTTTTACTCTCTATATCATGGATTATCCTACCAATTTACTTTGTTGAAAAAGGAATTGATTTATCATTATCAGGTCTGGTATTGGGTATAGTAAGTTTACCTTGGGCTATAAAATTTTTATATGGCGGTTTTGTGGATTATTATAATTCATTTGGAAGAAAAACATTTATTATCTTAGGTGGAATACTATTCATTTTAACACTTTTTTTACTAGCGTTTATTGATCCCGGTGTAAATTTATTATTTTTTGCAATCATTTTATTTTTATCATATAGTGGAATTGTTATTTTGGATGTAGCAATTGATGCTTGGGCAATTGAGATATCAACAACTAATGAGCGGGGAAAAGTCAGTGGTTCGATGTTTACAGGGCAGTATGGTGGGCGTGCATTTGGTTCAATTTTTCTTACGTTTATCGCTTATTCTATGGGATATTCCTATGTTTTTATAATTGCAAGCATAATAATGATTCCAATAATTGTTTTTCCATTTTTTATAAAAGAAAATATACAAATTTCTAAGTCTACTGATAATATTGGAAAAATTTTACTTAATGAATTTAAAAAGAAAAAAACTCAAATTGTAACATTATTTGCATTTATACTTCAATTTAGTCTTGGAATAATAATAATTATTCTTCCTTGGTACTATGTAGATGAATTTAATTTGAATATTTCTCAAATTGGATTAATTATGTCCTTAACTTTATTTGTATCTGCAATAGGTTGTTTAACTAGTGGAATTATTGCAGATAAGATTGGGAAAAAGAAATTGTTATATATTTTTATTAGTGTAAGTATGATATTCATCATTGCACTAGCTTTTGCTGATAATTGGCTACTTTTTACTCTTTTATATACAATATTAGTATTTTTCCAAAGTGGTTATATAACAGTAGCTGTAGCTCTTTTAATGGATGTTACAAATCCTCGGGTTGGGGCTACTCAATATGCAATATTGACTAGTTTTGCAAATGCAAGTTTGCTTGTGGGAAATACCATTAGCGGAGCCATGGTTTCGTTTTTTGGATATCACCGTGTTTTTTTGTATGCAGCGATACTTTTAGGACCACCTTTGTTAGTTCTGTACTTTATAAGAAAAAAATAAAATTATTCTTTTGGTAAAAAAGTCCATTTTAATGATTTTTCTAAACAAAAATATGTATAATTTCTTAGAGTATTTGGGAATTTATTGTTAATATCTTCCATTATTTTATGAACTTCGTCGACATTTTTTAAAATGAAACCTAATTCAAGATCACAATAACCAAGTGTTTTAACGATATTTACATTATAAGGATTGTATTTTATGTAATTAATAATCCTTGGTGTTTGACTACGATCTTTCATATGGATATCAATTTTGTACCATCTATATCCTAGTTTTGAAAAATCAATATGTATCCTAAAGCAATGTATGACTCCAATTTTGATTAAATTGTTTATTCTTTTGTTTATTGTTGTAGTTGTCGTGTGAAGTTTTTTTGCGATTTCAATTGTGGGTATTCTAGAATTTGGTGCTATTAATTTAAGGATTTGTTGATCTAAATTGTCGATATCAATTCGATCTGTGCTTACAAATTCACTATATTTTCTATCAATTTTTTCTGTAGTTTCTGCTAATAAAAAAGAGTATCTATAGATAAGATCTCTAATATAAAGAGAAAAGATTTGATTTGCAAAATAATCTCTATATTTATCAAGTGTTTTTTCCCAATAATCAAAAAATTTATTTAAATTTTTTGTAGCCAATATGATCCCTAGATCAAAATTTCCATCTAATTGATGAGCAAATAAGACATAATCATTTTTGATAAAATGATCAATAATTTCTTTTTTCTTTTGTGTTGATGCGTATTGAAAATTAAAATAAAATCGCATAGCAGTATAGCCAAAAGGTAAATAATTAATGAAAGTGTAAAATTTCTTTATAACACCCTTATCCTGGAGTTTTTTAATCCTGGATGTAACAACATCTTTTGAAAGACCCACTTTTCTACCAATAGCTCTTAAAGACTGCCTAGAATCTAGGTCAAGTTCATATAGGATTTTTCTATCCTTTAAATCTATCTTTTCCATGTTCTCATAATTAAAATTTTTTAGCTGGTTCTGAATCAAATTTATGAATATCAACATGATAAAAATATGTATAATTCTTTATTACATTTGGTAATTTTGTTGATAATTCTTCCATTATTTTAAGTAATTGATCTGAATTTTCTAAAATAAAAGATAATTCTACATCAACATAGCCAATTGACTTTTGAATAGTCTTTAGATTAGGATGTTTTTCAACGATCTTTATTAATTCTGGTAATTTCTTTAGATTTTTTAAAACAACATCAGCTTTAAAATAATGATATCCTAGTTTTGAGTAATCTATACAAATACTAAATCCTTGAATCACACCTTGTTTTAATAGATTCTTAATTCTGTTATTAATCGTTTTAGCTGTTGAATTCATTTTTTTTATAATATTTACCATTGGCATTCTAGCATTTGTTGAAATTAATTGTAATAATCGAAAATCAAAATCATCAATTTCTACTCTTTTACCACTACCACCAAAATCGTATTTTAATCTATCAGTTGTTTCAACCATATTATCGTTTAGTAAAAATGTAGCTTTATATTGTTTTGATAATGTTATAATAGAGAATATTTCTGATGAAAAATAATCTCTATATTTATTTAAATTAATTTCACCCCACTTATAGAAAAAATCTGATATATTTTTTATGTTATATATGACACATAAATCATAACTTCCATGATTTGAAGAAACTGTTCGTACATGTTTATAATTTGTATAACAATCAATTATTTCTTTTTTAATTTCTGGTGTAATAGTCTGATACTTATAATAAAATCTGAGATAAGAGTATCCTAATTTATCAATATCCATCTCAGTACTAAAAAACTTAATTATTCCTTTTTCATGTAGTTTTTTTACTCTAGAGGCAACAACATCTTTTGATAAACCAACTTTTCTACCAATTGCTCTGAAGGATTGCCTAGAATCTAGTTCAAGTTCATACAGGATTTTTCTATCTTTCAAATCTGGTTTTATCATAAAACCCCGACAAAATGGTATTATTAACAAACTATTTTACGATTTTGTAGAGTTTTTTTAAAAGACATTTAATGTTTGTTACACCGGTTTCATAATTTTAGGTGAAATAAATGAAAGGAATATTTATAGCCGTTTGTGTTTTGACGCTGGTGACCTTTCCTGTATTATTCGCTACAGCTAATGAAATTAATACATTAGATGGAGGTTCAAATGTACCAATCATAACAGGACCAACAGAGGGTATTCATGGAGAAGTTTATAATTATCAGATTACTTATAGTGATCCAAATGGAGATGATGTATATTATGAAATAGCATGGGGAGACTGTGCAATAATTTGTAATGCAGGCCCCTTCAAATCCGGAGAAGTGGTTACTTTTTCTCATGCATGGTGTAGTTTTTGCACAGGACCTGGTACATTTACAATTAAAGTTATGGGTTTTGATGGAAATGGTGATAATAGCAATTGGGGTACACTAAGTGTACATATGAGAAGCAGGGTAAAATGGTTTAATAACCAGGGTATTTACCACTTATTTGAAAATCTTATTGAACGTTTCCCAATTTTAGAAAATCTATTTAAATTTTAATTTAAGAGAATTCATTCAATTTTGTAAGAGATAACAAAGATTTCTCTAAAAATTCTTTTTTCTCTTTTTTTTATAACTTGGCGGAATGAGAAGGATTTTAATGCAGAGATATCGTTTTAAATTGTCTATTTTTTGTTTATCTACAGCTTTCATTTAGAGTCAATATTTAATAATTTTATTTTCATTATTTTAAAGGTTTGGGGGGAATTCCTTTAGGTAAATGTGGTTGGATATTTGGTAATTCCCAATTATGAAGATTTTCTATATTGACGAGTAAATACATGAAAAATGGAAGCGTTGTTTTCGTCCAATGTACCAAATGATCATGTTTATGTTCTCCAGTCCATGCATCATAATCTTCTGATAGTATCTCAAATGTAAATGAAGGTATTCGAAATTCATTAAAACACCATAAATCAGCAAAACCGCCTCCAATATTATCCTCACTTCTATCCGCTTTGTACTCTGTATTTGTTTCAACCCATTCTTTTACATAATTAAATATATTATTTTCTCTCTCTGTAATTTCAAATGGTGGATTTAGAATTTTTTTTGACCAAGGAACAGGTGTTATAATATTATGCCATGCTGTATGACAATTCACATAAAATGAAAATTTTTTATTACTTATTGTTTTCATTAAATCACGGATGGCGCAGGATTCAGGTTCAGAAAAAGGTTTTTTACCTGAGATACGCCACCATTTATTTGGATTAGTAGGTGGAAATTTAATATATGATCCTAACCTCTTACTTAAAAAAGGTCCTAATCGTAAAGTTCTACTTCTTAATCTACCAAAAAAGATATCAAAATTACGATTTAAATCAACACCATTATCATTACCAACCTCATCATTCTGCCTTCCGTCAGGATTAGATAATGGAATAATGTAAATCTCAGATATATTCAAAACAGCATCAATCGTTTTATTATTTTTATAATTAAGAAGTAGATATTCAGCAAGAAATAAACAAGCTTCACCTGATTCCCATTCCACTCCATGAATACAACCATCAATGAGACAGGAAAATTTTTCTGTATAGTTATTTTCATTTGTAATTTTAATACACCAAATATCTTTTCCTAAAACACTTTTACCTATAGAAAAAACATTTACTAAATTAGGATATTTCATCTTAAAATCCAATAGTTTATCAGTTGTCTCATAGTAATCATGATAATCTCCATCTTTCCAATCTGGTAAAATTAAAGGAGAATCTAACTCTTTTTTTTCGATAGAGATCTCCCTTATTGATTTATCTAATTTTTTTTCGTTTATACAACCTGTAAACATTACTGTAATTAGTAAAATACATGTGAGTATCGCCATTAATGAAATTATTTTTTTATTTAGATTCTTACCCCATTTTTTCATCATTCTTTTTATATTTCCTATTATAGATTTAATATTATTTTTTATATAAATCCATAATTTACAATTTTATTATTTTTAAATCAACCTATATATGCACCCTTATATGAAATAAAGTTTACTCCAAAAAAATTAGAGATTAAAGTGAAAAAATTTCTAAATTTCGCCATTAAATAAATTTTTATTAATAAAATATAAATATTAGTAATCAATTCTCATTAACAATTGTTAATCATTAAGGTTTCAATTTAAAGAAACAATAATTAAAATTCTGTAATAAATTATAATAAATCAATTAATTTAAACCAAGAGATAAATCAAGAAATTAACATTATAATTTAGGATTAAATATTTAGGATAATATGAATAAAATAATTGTAATAATAATTTCAATTATACTAATTTCAATTACTTATTTTGATCAAATTAATTCATTACAATTAAATAAATTAGATGATAACAACTTTTTAGGAAAAAATAATGTTGAAGAACACCTAATAAAAGGAGTTCCAATAATAGGGCAAGACACAAGATTTTATTGTACAATCTCAAGCCATACAATGATTTTAAATTATTATGGATATAATTTATCAAAATATGAAGTCTTATATTTAATGGGGGGTGGTTTTTCATTATATTATGTAACTCATCGATATCTAAAACCATTTTCTAGTGTAGGATGTGCATTTAGACCCAGTAATTATGATTATATAGGAAATTTACTCAACATTGAATTTCAACCTTTTAATGCTGATTTATTATTACCAGAAGATAAAGTATGGCCAAAAATATGGTCTTGTATAAAAGAAAACGTTTCTCAAAATCAACCAGTTCTTATTAACCTAGATGGCTCTATGCTAATAGCAGATAACATTGGAATAAAAATTCCTTCAAAAATATGGAAACTAATTCCAATCCATGCAGATCATGCGGTAACTGTAGTTGGATATAATGAGACAAATCAATCAATATGTTATAACGATCCAATGTACAGTATTTTTGGAGATGAAAAAAAAGGCTTATATAGATGGGTGGATACTGAAATATTTAAAACTGCTTTTACAAAATTTACAATGTTTTCACCATATTTCCCCTCATATTATAGAATAAAAACCTACAAAAAACCTGAAAATATATCTTTTAATAAAGAAGAAATTATTGAACAGGTACATAATAGGAACTTAAAAAGATTACAAGGTGATTATCGTTATTATTTATCTGATATTGATTTTCCTGATTCATATAATTATTCTGCAAATTATACTTATGGAATTAATGCATCAAAGGAAATTAAAAGGATATTTGGAGAAAATATAAATACACAATTTTTTACTATTCTTCAATATAAGATTGCAGGTAAACTTGGAATAAAAAATACTTTTTTCACCAATATTGAAAATTTATTTCTTGAATCATTCAATAAAGATATTTCAATAATATTGGATTTAGCTGTTCCGGGATATAAAAATGTATATAGAACGATATCTGATGAAAAAAGAATAATATCAAAAGTTCTCAAAAATCATTCAAGTTATTCAAAAAAATATGAACTTTGTTCAGATTTATTAAAAAACGAATCAGAACAATGGTTAAAAATATCTGAATATAACCGAATATTATTGAATAAGGGATTCTTTTTAACAATTCCAAAAGCATTATCTTTACTAAATCAAATGGATCAAATAATGGATGAAATAATCAAAATTGAACAAAAAATTTTATCCTTAGAATATTAAATAGAAAAAATATTAATAAATTTTGCATAATTAATTTTTTAACATAAAAAATTATTTATTAATGATTGGTTTTGTATTATTAAAGAAGGTTTAATATTGATAAAAAATAAAAAAATTTTTAATTATAGGAGGATAAAATATGAATAAAAAAAGCAATTGCCCTGTAACAGGCAGAGCTCACAAACCTATTGCGGGTAGGGGTATGTCAAATCTAGATTGGTGGCCTAACCAGTTAAATCTCAGGATTCTTCACCAGCACTCCGAAAAGAGTAACCCGATGAGTAAGGATTTTAATTACGCTGAGGAATTCAAAAAACTTGATTTTGAATCACTGAAGAAAGATCTCTATGCTCTTATGACCGACTCGCAGGATTGGTGGCCTGCTGATTACGGTCACTATGGTGGACTCTTTATCCGGATGGCATGGCATAGTGCTGGCACCTATCGTATGGGTGATGGTCGTGGTGGTGCTGGATCAGGTAATCAACGTTTGCCACCTCTCAACAGTTGGCCTGACAATGCGAATCTTGATAAAGCACGTCGTTTACTGTGGCCTATTAAACAAAAATATGGTAAAAAAATCTCCTGGGCGGATCTGATGATTCTAGCTGGAAATTGTGCTCTGGAATCAATGGGTTTCAAGACTTTTGGTTTTGCTGGTGGACGTGAGGATATCTGGGAACCTGAACTGGATATCTACTGGGGTAGTGAGGATACTTGGCTTGGTGATAAGCGTTATAGTGGTGACCGCAATCTTGAAAATCCACTGGCTGCTGTACAAATGGGATTGATTTATGTGAATCCTGAAGGTCCAAATGGTAAGCCAGATCCAGTTGCCTCGGGCGTCGATGTTCGTGAAACGTTTGCTCGTATGGCGATGAATAATGAAGAAACTGTAGCATTAGTTGCTGGTGGTCACACATTTGGTAAGTGTCATGGTGCTGGTGATGCATCCCATGTAGGTCCTGAGCCTGAAGGTGCTGATATCGAAGAACAAGGTCTAGGATGGAAGAGTAATTTCAGAACCGGTAAGGGAGATGACACTATTACAAGTGGTATTGAAGGTGCATGGACACCTAAACCAACAAAGTGGGATATGGGTTATTTTGATATTTTATTTGGTTACGAATGGGAAAAGGTGAAAAGCCCTACAGGAGCCTGGCAATGGGTCGCCAAGGATATCGCCGAAAACGACAAAGTACCAGGAGCTCACGATTCCTCGAAACGCTATCCTCCAATTATGACTACTGCAGATCTTTCCCTACGGTTCGACCCTATTTATGAACCAATAGCTCGTCGTTTCCATAAAAATCCTGAAGAGTTTGCCGATGCATTTGCTCGTGCATGGTTCAAACTGACCCACCGAGACATGGGTCCTAAATCACGATATCTCGGTACTCAGGTTCCAGCAGAGGACCTTATCTGGCAAGACCCAATACCCCCCGTCGATCATGAACTTATCAACGAAAAGGATATCGCTGACCTCAAAATTAAGATTCTTGCCTCGGGTTTATCGATTTCAGAATTGGTTTCAACTGCTTGGGCATCAGCGTCAACGTTCCGTGGTTCTGACAAACGTGGCGGTGCTAATGGAGCTCGCATACGTCTTACCCCTCAAAAGGATTGGGAGGTAAATCAACCGAAGCAACTTAAAAAAGTACTGCAGACCTTAGAAAAAATCCAAAAAGATTTCAACAACAAACAATCAGGAGATAAGAAAGTATCACTCGCCGACTTAATTATCCTGGGAGGATGTGCAGCTATCGAAAAAGCTGCTAAGAATGCGGACCATAAAGTAATTGTTCCTTTCTCACCAGGGCGGATGGATGCATCGCAAGAACAAACCGATGTGAAGTCATTTGCTATCCTCGAACCTGTTGCAGATGGATTCCGTAATTATCTCAAATCTAAATACTCTGTATCAGCAGAGGAGCTTTTATTAGATAGAGCACAACTGCTGACATTAACTGCTCCTGAAATGACAGTTCTCATAGGAGGTATGCGAGTATTGAATACCAACTTTGGACAAACCAAACATGGTTTATTCACCAAACGACAAGAAGCACTTACTAACGACTTCTTCGTAAATCTTCTTGACATGAACACAACATGGGCGCCGACCTCAAAAGATAAAGACATATTTGAAGGTCGAGATCGAAAAACTGGAAAACTGAAATGGACTGGTACACGAGTTGATCTCATCTTTGGTTCGAACTCGCAGCTACGAGCAATCTCTGAAGTATATGCTTGTAAGGACTCGCAAAATAAATTCATTCTAGATTTCATCGCAGCCTGGAATAAGGTAATGAACTCTGATAGATTCGAACTTCCATAGACATAAGACAACCGAATAACAGAACCTCTGAAAAAGAAATTGAAAAAATAAGCAAACATATCTAAAAATAAAAGATAGGAATCTGAACAATATTTAACCCTAAGGCACATCATATGAGAAATTCTATTAAAAAAGGATTATTGGTAGTATCAGGTACATTATTCCTTGTTCTTGGTGTTATTGGAATATTTATCCCACTTCTTCCTACAACTCCTTTTCTATTATTAGCAGCCACTTGTTATATTAAAGGATCTAAGAAATTTTATGATTGGTTGATAAAAAATAGATGGCTAGGTCAATATATTAAGAACTATCAAGATGATAAAGGTATCCCATTTAAAGTGAAAATTATAACTATTCTTGTCTTATGGTTAACAATTATGATATCAACAATCTTATTTGTATCCAATTTATTAATTCAGATTATATTATTTATTATTGCAATAGGTGTTTCAATCCATATTATAAAAATTAAAACACTAGATAAAAAAGAAAAAAATTAACCTTTTTCTGATTTCGTTATCCTTGACCAAATAACTGTTATAAAAATTACAAAAGCCCCTATTAAATAAAAATAGAGCCCCCAACCTAGATTTTCATTTATTTTAACTAATGCAATATCAGATGTATCTGGTAAATTAATTACATAAATCATTATTGTTATTATTGCTAAAATCATAGTTAAAAAACCAAATATTTCTCCAATTAAATACATATTTTTTATTTTTCCGATATTAATCAATACTCCTAAGAATCCAATGATGGTTAGAATAGTTGTTATGATAACAAATATTGCTAAATACATGGTGTTATCTGTTTCACTTCTATCGATTATAGATATTATATTATTTGAATCAATCTCACCACTTATTGTGGTTCCTGTTAATCCAATATCAATTGATGCTTTAATTCCTAAGAATTCACCAATTATATTATACCATGGTCCAATAAATCCAAGTATAAAGAATAATAATGCAATTATTGCCCCTATTATTATAAAATTCTTATTCCTCATGAAAATATAGAATTTCATGATTACATAAAAATGGTTTGGTAATCTAGAAATAAAACATCTTAAAATTTCTTAATTTTTTACTTGTTGATTATTATTTAATCTACCTTATAATTCCGTATATTTCTGATGATAATTGATTTTTAATTTAGGCTGTTTATTAGCATTTTACTAAAAGTTAAATTTGTTTTTTCCTCTTTAAAAATTTAATAGATATAATAGAATAATAATTTTTTTATTAAAAACTATGTTTATTCTTGTATTGATGATTTATATTGTTATGGTGGTTCAGAATTTATTAGATTAAATAAATTAAAATAATACACTTGATTATAACATGCTAATGTATTATTTCTTGCAAAACTTATTAATATATCACCATTTTCAGGACTACAAACCCATTGACAAAGACAATGTAAGAAGCCTAAGTTAAAATCTCTAGTTATTTTCATAAAAATATCTGTATTACCAACATATTCATCCCTTAGCAATGACATTGTTTCATTCAAATCTAAATTACCATATCTGATTTCAATTTCTTTACTTAATGCTTTGTAATGAGTCCAACCTATAAACATATAACTTTTCAGTTGTAAAAGTAATATTAATCCATATAATCCTCCAGGATCATATCGATATCTATTTTCTTCTAGAGCTGCACATTCTGGATTAACATATTGTGGTACTCTTCTTACAACATCTTTAATTTGCCAAAATGGTTTTATATTTTCTAAGGGGTCGTCCCATGTTCCAACATATGATATATTGGCAGTTTGATCAAGTGCATATCCAATTGGTTGATTAGCATCTGATATTACAAAATTTGTTCCACATGTTCTATTTGATATTAATATATCAATAGCTTCATTACTTGAAGTTGCATAATCCAAAACCATTCTCATACGAAACCATGGGCTGATACCATGAAATGTTGAATCATGAGTCATACATGAGTTTTCTCCTACCGCAATACCTTTTTCATTAATTCCATTCCAGCCTCCTATAGAACCAGCAAAATCAGGAATTAAGGATGCATAACCAATATTAGGATTTCTTACAATCATTATGATATTTTCATAAAGTGGTGTTCCTGTTTCTGGATCCTGTATATATATTGACCAATCTAGACTTCTTACATGGTAAAGACTTCCATCAGATGTAGCATCCCCCCAGAGAGATATCTCACAACAAGCATCTTCAACTAATACATTAAACACAGCAGGCATAGTAGATAAAACACAAATATCTTCAAATGATAAACCTGATCCATCTGCCATACCATGTATTTCCTCTTTGTATTCTTCTGGTAAATAATCCTTCATCATATTCCAAATGTCTAGAAGCTTGTTATAAGAGAAGCCTCTCCTCTCAAATGAAGATAGTTGAGCTCGCATACTTTCTCCAATTTCATCCTTTAATAAATATCCATGTTGATAACCCATTTCATAATTAGAACCTGAAATATGTAGAATAATTACTCCATCTTTTTCTTCAATCCAACCTCCTTCTAACGGATTATTAGCCCATGTTGCATTAATATTTAATTGTATTATTGAACCAAGTAATAGCAAACAGATAAAAATTCCAATAATTTTCTTCAACTTTATTACCTCCTGAAATGGGTTTTCTCCTTAATTATTATAATAAAGTCTCGATTTAAAAGATTAACCATTGCAACATATGTAGCATTACAACTTGGTGAATATGATGCTAATTTAGAAAGGGATTATATTTTATTATCAATATCTAAACACTCATACGCATTTCAATTAAACCGGTTGAAAATCCCCATTTTTTATATGCATTGATTGCTTTTTGGTTATTTGGGAAAACATTCAAAGACACTCTAGTTATATATTTTTTCTTAAACCATTTAAGAGCTTCGTCTTTAAGTTTTGAACTTATGCTTTTACCTCTAAATTTTTCTTCAATGTATACTGTATTTATTCTACCATATTTATCCATTTTAAAAATAGGATGGCTTTTCTTTATTGAAATTATTATATGTCCAACAGCTTTTCCATTTATTTGTGCAATAAATATTGCATCATTTTTTGAATAAATTCTACCCTTTATATATTTACACAATATTTCCTCATAATTCTTTTTAAGCTGATAATCAGCAAAATGTTGAGGACAATATTTATTTATAATATCATCAGCTGATTTGATTAGCTTTTTTTCAAAATTTAAAATTAAATCAATGTCTTTTAATTTTGCTTTTCGTATAACAATCATATTTTATGAATAAATAAATTATTTATTATTAGTTGCTAAATTAAAATTTCTATTTTATAAGATTGTGTTTTGTAGCATTAATACTTGATAATAATATGGCTTCGAGATTCTCTTTAAAACTTTTTTCTTTTTATAAATATCCTCTTCAAGAATCCTCTTTATTAATCAAACCACTCTTAAATTATAAAATATCACTATTTAGATTTCTTTTTTTTTCTTTATATTTAATCCTGCTATTGATGATACATATTGAATTGATTCTTCAAAGATATAACGATCATTGATGTAATCTTCAGAGTTATCTCTTATAATAAGAATCCACTCTTTCATCTTTCTACCCATAGGTTTAAAAGGTTTGATACCCTCATTTTCTAATAGTTCTGTTATACGTTGTTTGGGAATTTTTACACAAACACCATCCATATATAAAGAAGCAAAGAGTTTTCCATTTACATATTATGCAGGATGACCATACATTTTACCTGGTCTAACAATAGGGATATCAAGTAAAAATGAATCAAGAATTTCCTTATGTTTTTCATTATATTGAACCTTACTCAATTATATCACCATAATATATTCTCCAATGATTTTTTTTATATCCACCCTCTTTTTTATATAAATTATAACTAATATCTTATGCTTTTTTGATTTGTTTTACTAATTTATCATCGATTTTTTTTATATGAAAACAGGATTTTCCTTTAAATAGTTTTAATAAATAAGGTTCAAAGACCACTCAAGAAATGAATTTAAGTGGAAAAAACGATAAATAATAAAAAATTATTATATGATTGAAATATGAATAAAATAATTAAAGATTGCTTTGGGTATAATCAGTTTAGACTTGTTCTTATGTAATTGTAAACCATAAAAATCAAATCTACCCTTTAATTTTACAGGAGCAAATAAGAACTTATCATTCTCTACTTTAAACTTATAATGAGGATTCTTACTTCTTATATCCCGCCAGGTAGTAATATCTACTTGCTTATAATTATTAAGACCTATATAGTTGTTACAACCTG
>JBFEOQ010000024.1:0-23820 GCA_041550515.1 Thermoplasmatota archaeon
AAAGTTATATAAAATAATAAATTTATATAAATATTAGTATCTTATTTTACCATTTTCATCAATTTCATTGTTTTTTATACGTGTAGAACTTATGGGTAAACCATCATCAGCAAGAACAGTTTTAACTTCAATAATTTTTAATGGTTTTTTATCTAATTTTATTCTTTCTTTATTTATTTCTTCTGCAGTTTTAAATGTTTCAGATGATACGACAATTGCAGCAAAATCACCATTTACAGAGGTTCCAAATTTATTAGATATAGATTGTATAACGTATTTTTTTTCATATCCTTCTTTTTTTAAATATTTTTCAATGTTTGTCATTCTTACAATTAATGATTTAACATTTTTTTTATCTTTTATGAAATTATCTGTAGAAATACCAATAAAAACTTTACCTTTCTCACCAGCAACTTCAAATGCTTTTTTTAATAATGTTTTATGTCCTTTATGAAGTCTATCAAATGTACCACCTATACAAACATTCATATTTCTAAAATCTTAATCTTAGATTTTAAATTTTTTGCATAATAATTTTTTATTAGAAAAATATAAATCCAATCAATTTATTAACTTTTAATTTGAGGAGATGTAAAAAAATGCACTTTAAGAATTTAGTTACAGTTATTGTAAGTTTTTTATTGTTAGGAAGTTTTATCTTTATTTTTTTTAATGAGGAATGTAAAGCTGATAGTACTGGGATTTATGTAGATAGTTCATATTATGGATTTAGTGATGGCTCAGCAGAAAAACCTTATAGAAGCATTCAGAAAGCAATAAATCTAGCTGAGGATGGAGATACAATTTATGTTTTTGGTGGATTATATGATGAATCTCTTATAATAGATAAAAAACTTAAACTTTGGGGGAGTATTGAAGATGGATCTTCAATTATTGATTATTCAAAGGATATAAGATATACAGTTGAAATTAATGCTGATTATGTTGAGTTCCAAGATTTTAAAATTCGCGATAGTTATAATATGAAAAGCTCTCCAATAGGAGCTTTGATTTGTATTAAATCTAATAACGTTGTTCTTCAGGGTAATGAAATAAGTAATTCCAGTTCTTGGGGGATATATATAGATGATGGTTCAAATGGAAATGTTATAAGTGGAAATAAAATTCATTTTGTTAAAAATGGAATTTATATTTCCTCGTCTGATACTAATGATGTTTTTTATAATATAATTGAAAAATGTTCTGAAAAAGGTATTTTTATAGATACATCTAAAAATAATAGGTTTTATGGAAATGATATAACTAATTGTATGTATGGTATATATGCACAATACGGTAGTAATTTTAATATCTCTAATAATACTATTAGCGAGATTTATTATTATGGAATTTATCTTAATCAGATTAATGGTGAAATAATTGAAAATAATTTTGTAAGCGATATTGATCAAGATGCATTGTATATTAAATCTAGTGATTTAAATATAAAAAATAATACAATAGATAAAAATCGTAGAGGTATTGTATTATTTGGAGTTAATTGCAATGTATTTAATAACAGTATTTCTAACTCATCAGCATCTGGTATTTCTGCGGAAACTCAAAGCAATGGTAATTTAATATATCATAATTATTTTCATAATAATAATCCATCTGCTCAGGATAGTGGTATTAATTATTGGTTTTATAAAAATCAAGGTAATTACTGGGATGATTATAATTATGTAGACAGAAATCTTGATGGAATAGGCGATAGATACTATGCAGATAATGGAGTTTTAGATGCTTTTCCTCTAGGTTATTTTTTAAAACCTCCTAAAAAACCAACTAATCCAGATCCTGAAGATGCTGAAACAGGTACAACTTTAAAAATTACATTAAGAGTTGATGTTGAAGATCCTGATAGTGATCAATTAACAGTATCATTTTATCGAGCGGATACAAATACACTTATAGATGGACCACGTAAAAATCCAGTCCAAGATGTTGATAGTGGTAGTAGAGTAATTTATAGTTATACTCAACCATTTAATGAAACTGTTGCGTGGTATGTAGTTGTAAATGATAGTTTATTAGAAAATCGTTCTGATATATGGTTTTTTATAACAAGAACAGCTCCACCAGATAATATACCACCAATAGCTGAAGCAGGAGGACCATATAGCGCAGAAGCAAATGAACCATTGCAATTAGATGCATCAAAATGTAAAGATCCAGATGGAACTGTAGTTTTTTATAGATGGAATTTTGGAGATGGTACAAGTCAAATTCTAGAAGAAAATCCCATACATATTTATCAATATCCAGGTACATATACTGCAACATTGACAATTATAGATGATAATAACTCTGTTGCAGTTGACACTGCAACAATTGAAATATTACCATCAACAAACCAAAAACCAACAGCAAATATAATTATTCCATCTAATGCATATACTAATTCAGAAATTTTCTTTAGTAGTGTTGGATCTAGTGATCCAGATGGAGATGCTTTAATCTATACTTGGTCTTTCGGAGATGGGACAAATTCAACAGAGGAAAATCCAATTCATGTTTATCAATCAGAAGGTACTTATCTTGTTACCTTAAAAGTATCAGATAAACAATATACTGAAATAGCTAGTAGTATAATTATAATTGAAAAAAGTGCTGAGGAAACACCTGGTTTCGAACTAATATTAATAATAATCTCATTATTCGTCATATTAATCAGCAAAAAACGTAATAAAAAATATTAAGCCGATGGAGGGAGTTGAACCCTCGACCTGCTGATTACAAGTCAGCCGCTCAACCGGGCTAAGCTACATCGGCAAAATTTACTGTTTTTTGACCGTAATATCAAATCCCATATAAAACTCTCGTGGTGAGTAAGATTTTATCTTATTAATCTTATAACTATTAATATTAATATTTTTTTTACTACTCATAGTTTGTAGTTTATCAATAAGATTTTTAATTTCTTTCTCGTTAATTATTGTATAAAGATGTATAACACTTTTTTTTGAAATTATATCAAGTGCAATGGTAAAAAAATTCTGTGATGAAAAAGGCAAATTCATAATTATTCTATCTGCAACTTTTTTTTCTTTTTTTAAAATTTTACTAATATCTTTGGAATCTTTGTTATAAAGCGTTATTTTTTCAACAACTTTGTTTATTTTTACGTTTTTTTGTGCTAATAATATTGCTTTTTTATTTTTATCAATAGCATAAATTATTTTTGCTTTTGAGTATTTAGCAATCATAATTGCAAATGGCCCTACTCCTGTAAACATATCTACAACAATTTCATCTGGTTTAACAAGAGTAGCAATTCTTTTCCTTTCGTTTGCCAGTCTTGGTGAAAAATATGAATCCTTTATGTCTACAAAGAATTCAAGTCCGAATTCTTTATGTTTTGTTTTAGTTTGGTTTTCACCTGAAATTATTTCAATATCCCTTGTACGTAGTTCACCAGATATTGGTTTTACAAGGCATACTGTTTTAATATTTTTTTTTGATTGTAAAATTGATTCACCAATATTTTTTTTATAATCCATAAGTTGGTCGGGTAGCTTGATAAGTACTATATTACCTATTATATCATATGAAGTTGGTAAATATTTTTTTAGGTTATTAGATAAGTTTAAATTTTCTTTGTAGGTTTTTACTTTTTTTTGGTACTCTTCAAAATTATCTTTAATAATTGAAAAGTTATTTAATTTCAATTTTAGGATATTGATTAATTGTGTTTTTTCAAATTTTTCTTTTTTAATCGGGAAATATATAAAATTTTTATCTTTCTTTATTTTTAGACTGGGGTTTATAATATATAAAGCTTTATTTATTGAAGTAAAATTTTGGGCATAGTTAATAGGAATTTTTATAGCATAAGATTTTATCATATAAATGATTCCTAATACCTAAAGGTTCTTTATTAAAGTTTGTAGCAATATATAATTTATAGTTTTAGAATACATCCCTTTATTATTTCTTCGATTAGATTTTTTAAGAAGGTAAATCCCGCCTCCCGGATTTGAACCGGGGACCTGCCGGTAACGGCCATAGGGTCTACAGCCGGCCGCTCCAGCCAGACTGAGCTAAGGCGGGTTGAAAATTCAAAAGGGCAATAACGATAGGTATATTTATTTGTTAAGGTTATTCATCTTTTAAGGAATATAATGAAATATGGGGTTGTTGTTTGTCTTAAGTGTAAAAATCCCAAGGTTGTATTGCTCTCTTCAAAATCTAGTAAATGTATGAGATGTGGTAAAATTTTATATATTGATAAACTTAGGATTTTTTTTAAGACTAATTCTAAATCCAAGGTTAGAACTGCTGTTGGTCTAATAAATGCCGAAAAAGATAGTAAATTGAATTTATTTAAAAAGATAATTAATAAAGAAAATTATTAATAAGTTTATTTTATTTTAGGGATTTGGTGTAATTAAATTTGGCTAGTATTAAAAGACTTATATTAGACGTCTTAAAACCACATAATCCATCAATTATTGAATTAGCAGAGCGACTAGGAGCTCTTCCTGGAATTTCTGGTGTTAATATATCTCTTGAAGAAGTTGATGCTGAAACAGATAGTGTTAAAATTACAATTGAAGGTACTGATATATCATATGAATCTGTTAAAAATGAAATTTCTAATTGTGGTGCAGTTATTCATTCAATTGATGGCGTATCTGCAGGTATGAAGATGGTCGATGAAGTAAACACTCCACAAGATAGATAAATTAATAAAACAAATATTATTAATTGTCACATATAAAAAATAAATTTTTACGTTTTTTATGCAGTTGAATAATTAGGTATTTCTACAGTTGTATCTGTTTGTAAGATAAGGAAAAACGCAACTTTTATAAATAAGGTAGTTATTTACGTTGGAGTGAGGGTCCGGTGAGGATACGGATACTGAAAGTTCATAAACTTATTAGATAAATCTATGAGCCTTCATATTGACTTGCGGTGTAAGTCGATACCGTTCTACCGAGACTGTCTTAACTAAATAAAAATATGCAATATATAAAAGTAAATTTAGGAGGAAAAATATAATGAAAAAAGGAATAAAAAACCAGATGTTAACAACTTTGATAACGCTGTTGTTGCTTTTATCTATGATACCATTGATTACCAACAGTGTTAGTGCAGCTGGTACTTTTGAAGGTATTGAGACATATAATGGAATGTGTGGGCAAAAAATTTGGGTTAACTCTAGTGGATGGAATGGAGGTTTAAGCCGTGAATATGTTCAGATTTGGTTTGCACCTAAAATGACTGGTTCTGGTACTGGTGAATTACCTAATGAAGATGATGATTATATTAAAAGAGCCAGGGCTGATAGTGATGGAAATTTAAATGTATCATTTAATATCCCATATAGATCTGCTGTTGGTGAATATAATGTTAGTTTATATGGAG
Organism: Thermoplasmatota archaeon; assembly: GCA_041550515.1. Lineage (GTDB taxonomy): Archaea > Thermoplasmatota > E2 > DHVEG-1 > DHVEG-1 > PFL35. Next base: position 5,374 of record JBFEOQ010000024.1, read on the forward strand.
AAGTTGATATGGAATGGGTGAATTTCAGTTTTAATATCGATGATATTTATATGGTTGAGGTTTTACCTGAAGTTATTTATTGGGATGATGCTGTACCTCAAGATTTTACAATAAATGTTTATAATTGGACAGGTAGCGGTTACGAACTTCTAACTGAGAGTATTAGATATATTTTATCTGATCCAGATTGGGTACATCTTGTTAATGATACAATGAATCTAGGAACGATTAGTATGGATGCTATGTTTGACTGGAATGAAACAGGAGATTTATACCGAGGTGAAGCTAATTATACTTTAAATATTACAAAAACTCAGGCACCATATACTTTCCTTGCTAATACATGGGTTCCTGTGAGATTTCATTTAATAGATTTTGCACCAACTACTGCAACATATATGGATGAGAAGACTATTATCGGTCGTTTTATAGATGGCGGAGATGATTATGTAACAGGTTTTGAATATGTTCAGATTGTTTCACCATCGGGTAACACTTGGTATGACCCAGTTATAACATCATCAACTGGTAGATTCTCTTTTGCTGTCGAATTTAATGAATCTGGTACTTGGTGGATTGGTACCTGGATTGATGGCGCAACTTATCGTCCAACAGATGAAGATACAACTAAGGGAGTTCCTTATTTTATTGCATATCAAGCGATAGAAGTAGGTCCTCAAACTGGTACAATAACTGTTGATCCAGACGAAGAAGTATATGGATTCAATGTAACTTTTGAAATACTTTGTGAGGATGCTGAAGATGATCCACTAGAAGCTGCATATGTTTACGTGACTGGTGTTGACTGCTCATATGGCGGTGTTGGTTATGACTCTAAAGATTATGTTTTACTTGGCCAATCTAATGCTGCTGGATGGCTTAATATAACTCTTGGTGATATGCTTAGATTCAATGAATCTGATACTGCTAAGTTCTTGTTTACTTATGATAATACATGGGCTTTTTATGATGCTGATGATGATCTTGAACCTTTAATATATGCAGAAACCTTCGTAGATATAATATCACCTGGTGCTATGAATGTATTTGTCAATTATACTGGTGCTGATAAGGTTCTTCTTGGATATCTACCATATGGCCTTGCTGCTGATCCATCCGATCCACCTTCATCTGGAGATATTGATCCGGAAGATTGGGGTAACTGGTCAAGTTATCTGAATGTAATGGTTTATGGTAAAACTGATTCGATTAGAAAGAATGCGACTATTATGGTTACTGGTTGTGGTCTTGATCTTGAGTTTGATGAGGATGATGAACTTTGGAATGAATATCCTGGTAATTATTCACTTTTAATTAGCCCACGACAAGGAGGAATTCTAACAATAACTGTTACTAATGGTTCTCTATCAGATTCTGCAGATGTGGAAATTGAAGGTCTTGAAGCTGATGCAACTACCTCTATTGGAGATGATAAAGAGATTACAGTTGAACATCCTGAGTCCATATTCTTTACTACCAATACTCATTATGCAGAGGTTCATGCAAACCGTTATACTTATGAATGGGAATTTGTAGAAATGCTGAATTGGACAGTTGGTGAAAATAAAGAAGGTAACGGAAAAGATGGTGTATATGAATTTATGCCTGATGTTGATGAATTGGGTTATATTGTAATTTCTGCAATGGAAGGTTATAATACCACAGAGGGCGAGAAAACGTTTTATTCATATGATATTGTAGAGATAGTACCAAATTATGATCTAGTTATAACTATTATTGAACCTGAAGCAGCTAATCAAACTTTAACCGCTGGTCTTGAATATGATATAATTGTTGAAATAACTAATCTTACTGGTTATGAACTTGAATATGCTGATGTTGATGAGTTATATGGACAACTTATTGATTGGGATGATGAAGTTCAAGAGGAAGTTGTCTTTGAACATGATGAAGGTAATGTTTGGTGGATTGATGGCTATATGCCATGTTGCAATGGAACCTTTTTGATAACTGTTAAAGCATTTGATTTTAAACATGAAGGGAACAACAGTGATATTGATGTTGATTGGGCTACATTTGAATATAATCCAATTAAATTAACAGCTGGTATCGATCTTGAGGATATTGGCGTTGGCGTTATTGCTTATGATGCTTTAGGAAATATTATTCCTGAAGAAACATTTGAAATGTATAATGACTCTGATGTAGCAGTTGATTCAATGGTAGATCCAGAAGATCATTGGTCTGGTAATAGTACCGGAGATATTTACTTAGATGAAAATGGAATGGCAATGCTTTGGTTTGATTATATAGGAAATCTTACAGGTTATTACTATGCAAGACTAAATGATGTAAATACAACTGGGAAACTATATGTTGATTATCCAAACTTTGAAATTGATCCAACGGTAATTTATGTAGGAATAGTAAATGAAGTAGAAATTATAGCTAAAGACTGGGCTGGAAATCTATTAGAAGATGTGTATATTACATTCTGGCCTTCATATAAAGGTGAAGCAGCAGGAGTAGTACCAGATCCAGTACCAACAGATGAAACTGGTTATGCACTATTATCACTTGAACCAGAAGCTACTGGAAAAATGAATCTATCAATAGCAAGAAATATTCACTATGATGCCGGACAGCTAGATTGGGATAATCTACTCACTAATTATACATTAACTGTAACAACTAAAGAGCCACTAGAAGTAACAGTATCACAATCACCAATATACCAAGGAGATACATTAACAGTAACAGTAATGTCTGAAGGCGATGAAGTAGAAGATGTAAGTATAAAATTCGGAACACTAACCGGTATGACCGATTCAAATGGAGAAGTAGACTTTACAGTACCGGATCCCGGAGTAGATTCAGCTCTGTATTATATAAAAGCAGAAAAAACAGGATACATAACAGAAACCATAGGTATTACAGTTATAAAGAAATACGCAATAACAATAGTAACTCCAGATGAAGTATATACAGGTGAATCATTTACAATAACAATAACTGCTAAAGGTCAACCACTATCAGGCGCAACAGTAACCCTTGATGGAACAACCACAAAGACCTCAGATGGAGAAGGAAAAGTATCATTCACCGCTGGAGCAAAAGATGCAACACATACAATTACAGCAACCTATGAACCATACACTGCTGCAACAGTAAACGTTGGACCAGTAAAAGAAAAAGGTACACCAGGTTTCGAACTATTAACGCTAATAATCGCAATTGGAGTAGCATTCATACTCCTCAGACGTAGAAAACAAAACTAAAGAAGGGAAAAATAACCCCTTCTCTTAATCTTTTTTTTCTCTTTCTTTGAATAGTTTTTTTGATAAAGCTTTTTTAACACTATTTTTATATCCAAATCTAGTAGTTTATAGGTGATCAATATTACAAAAATCTCTATTGTTCTTCCAACTATAAATGAGGAAAAAGGAATAGGAAAAACAATAGATGCAATAAATAAAGAATATTTTAAAAAAAATAAATGGGACTATGAAATAATAATTATAGATGGAGATTCAAAAGATAAAACCCAAGAAATCGCAAAAAGTAAAGGTGCAAAAGTAATTATTGAAAAACGAAAGGGTTATGGTAGAGCCTATAAAACAGGTTTTACAAAAACATCTGGTGATATAATTGTTACTGGTGATGCTGATGCAACTTATCCATTTGAAAAAATACATATATATATAAAAAAACTTATAGATGAAAACCTAGATTTTATAACAACAAATAGATTTGCAAAACTTACACATGGTTCAATGAGCGCAAAACATTATCTTGGAAATACAATTCTGAATCTTGCATTAAGATTCTTATTTTTTATTAAAATAAGTGATAGTCAATCAGGCATGTGGATATTTAAGAAAAAAGCACTAAATCATATTCAGCCTCTTGAAAATTTTAATAATGGAATGCCTTTCTCAGAAGAAATTAAAATTGAGATGTTTAAATCAAAAAAATTAAAGTCTATTGAAATCCCTAGTACTCTATATAGCCGAGAGGGTGATGTTAAACTAGAAAGTTTCAAAGATGGTTGGCGAAATTTTAAATTTCTATGTAAAAAACGTATTAATTAAAAAAAAATTGTAATATTTTTTTAATTTTATTTTATAGTATATTTGAAAAAACTCTACAATCTGTTTTTTTCACATTGCTATTTCATTATCAAATACACAAGTACTGCATATGCATCAATTCTCTTTTTTTACAAAATTAATTTGAAATATACTTGTATTCTTTTAATCTAAGATAGTAATATATTCTTAGCCTACAACAGCCATTTCATGTTCGATTTTTTTATCTTTAAATCTTTTAAGATTTAAACTTTCTAGTAGTTCTGAAGTTTTATCTTCAACTATATATTCACATAACATTTTTGTTACCATTGGTGAAATCATAAAACCATGACCACTAAAACCATGACAATGAATAAAACCTTTCAAATCATCTGTTTCACCAAGAATAGGTCTTGAATCAGGTGAAACATCATAAAAACTAGTCCAATGTCTGAGCATGTTAATATGTTTAAGAATAGGTGCATAACGTGTTAGAGTCTTACTCATATGATACATAAAAGATACTGTAGGAACAGTGTTATAACCAAATTTCTGCTCAGGTATAGGTATTCCTCCAATAATCTGACCTTCATTCTGCTGACTAAAGTAAATACCATCCTTAAAAGATATAACCATTGCTTCAAATAATGGTTCGATTCTTTCGGTTACCATTATTTCTTTTCTAACAGGTTTAGTAGGAATTTTAATTTCAACCATTTTACATATTTCTTTAGAATTTATACCTGCAGCGTTTACAACAAAATCTGTCTTAATACGTCCTTTATCAGTTATTACTTCTGAGATTTGTTTATTTTTTGTTTTAATATCTATTACAGATGTATGAGTAAATATATTTGCACCATATTTTCTTGCTGCATTTGCATAAGCAAAAGTTGTTTTTAATGGATTTGCATGACCATCAGTTGGACAAAATGTTGCAGCAATAGCTTTCATACCTTTGGTATCAAGAATTGGAACGATTTCAGTGATATCCTTTTTAGAAATAATTTTAACTGGTATGCCAAGGGATTTTTGCATTTTAACATTTTTTTCTGATTGTAAAAGTTCTTCTTTATCATGTATAGCAATAAGATACCCACCCTGACGTAGTTCGATATCTTCATTAAGCGCCTGACTTAGTTTTTCAAATATTTTTACGCTTTTCATTGAAAGCTCTGCGTTTTCATGGGTTGACCATTGTTGTCTTATACCTGCTCCGCAAGAACCTGTGGCACCTGATGATAAATAATTTTTTTCAAAAAGCGTTACATCTATACCTTTTTTTGCAAGATTATAAGCAAGTCCACAACCGTTAATTCCGCCACCAATTATTACAACATGTGTTTTATTTTTCATTTTTTATCACTTGCAAGTGTCCCAAGACTAACAGGTATAATTGGTGGACGAGCTTTTGGAAGATTTTTAATAGATACTTTTTTACCAGTTTTTTTCTCTAAAATTTTTTGAACAAGTTGAATACATACTCTTCCTTGGCAAGGACCCATACCAATTCGAAGTTTTTTTCTAAGTTCTTCAATATCTGTGTAACCTGCATCTATCGCGTTTTCAACATCCTCAAGTGTTAAATCTTCACATCTGCAGACAATAATTTTTTTTTTAACCATAGTAATCATAGTTTAAACCTTAATATTTCTAACAATCATTATAAGATTTTTATTAACTTCAACGGTTACAATAAATGTTTTATCTTTATTTACAATTTTTTTAACTATACCTTCACCAACAATTTCACCCGCTCTATCTAATAATTTTACTTTCTTACCAACAACAGGTTTAGGTAAAAATTCATAAGGAAGTGTGATAAAACCTATGTCTTCTTTACATTTCACTACGAAAATCGCAAGTCCAGGGCATATACCTACACATTTACAACATGCTATACATTTGTCGTAGTCCATTACGGGTAGTGCATTAATATCTTTCATGCTAATTGCATCAGTTGGACAAGAATCTACACATGGATTACATGGTATATTTTGAATGCATTCTATTATTGCTACTCCTTTTTCAAGTTGTTTTTTAGAAGGAATTTTTAAAAATTTTTGATCAAGTATACCATCTATTTCATAACTATGTATCATTTTTCCTCCACTAGTTTTTCAATTTTTTTCTTAGCAATCCTTGCTTTATCTCCGAAAGGTCCTTCTCTAAATTTTTTAAGATCCTCAATATACTTACTCTGTATTTTTTTTCCATCTTTATATTTAAGTAATAACGTTGCTGATATCCCAGCTATTTTACCTTCAATCATCGCTGTTGATGCCTCTTCAATACCTGATGAATCACCTGCAACAAAAATACCTTTTTTATTTGTCTGCATAAAATTATCATGAATAGCAATATACCCGCCAGCTTCATTTACAAAATCCATTTTTACTCCAATCTGATGAAGAAGTCTTGTTGAAGGAGTAAGACCGACAGCAAGGCAAACTGTATCACATTTAATTTTTTTTTCAGAACCCTTGATAGGCTGCCAGTTTTTATTAAGTTTTACAATAACTGCACTCTCTACATAATCTCTACCAATAACTTTTTTTATAGTGTGAGCTGTAAAAATTGGTACACCGCAACGCCGTAGTTTTGCAGCATGAACATGATAACCACCTATAGAGGGCATTGCTTCTACAACACAGTTTACATCAACACCTGCTTGAAGAAGCTGATAAGAAACAATAAGTCCAACATTTCCTGCACCAACCATTAAAACTTTTTTACCTGGTTTTACACCAAAAACATTCATAAGAGTCTGTACCGCTCCTGCACCATAAACACCTGGTAAGTCATTACCTGGAAAAAGCAACATATTTTCCATTGCACCGCAAGCTAAAACTGCAGTTTTTGAATTAATTTCTATTAAAAAATTATCATAATTTTTTCTTTTAATAACAATAAATTTATGAAGGTTTTTTTCTCCTTCATAATAACCAATAACAGTTGAGTTAAGCATGAGTTTTACTTTACCTGCTTTTTTAAGTTCATCTATCTCTTTTTTCAAATCCTCTGATATAATTATTCCACGTGTTCCAGCTTTTTCATTTTCAGAACCAAAAAATTTATGTGTTTGTTTTATAAGCTGTCCTCCAACAGCCATATTTTCATCAACAAGAAGTACACTTGCTCCTTGCTTTGCAGCTTCAACAGCAGCACAGAGACCTGCAGGACCTGCACCAACTACGAAAACCTCAACATTTAAAACTTCCTTTGATTTTTCTTGAAATTCTGCAGAGGGTAATTTACCAAATTTATCTTGCATCTCAACTTTTATTCCTTGTTTTAATGGCGCAATACATGTCCTAACATTGGGTATACCATTGACACGCATTAAACAAGAAGAACATTTACCAATTCCACAGAAAAATCCACGTGGTAAATCATATTTTAAGCTTTTAGTTAGAATTTTTATTCCTTGAGCATGAAGAGCACTTGCAATGCAATCACCTTCATAACCAGTTATTTTTTTATTATTGAAATTAAAAGAAATTTTTTTTTTATATGTAAAGTTAATTATTGGATGGTTTTTAATTCTCAAAAACCGCGCCTCAAAGCTTGTATATAAGATTTATTTAAAAATTATATTGTTAAAAATAATTATTTTATTTGCACATCCTTTAGATTATGATGCCTTTGAGCAAGCTGACGTATTATTTCTATGTTTTTACCAGATTTACCAATAATTTTAGATTTATCACTTATTTCAACCTCAATTTTTGCAATTGTGTTTTCTCCTTCGCCTTCAAGTATAATATTTTTTATTTTGTAAGGCTTACAAAGATTTTTTATAAAGTTTTCTTTATCATTGTTATATTCTATAAATTTAATGCTTTTTTTAAAAAGAGATCTCAGTTTTTCAAGATTTTTTGCTTTAAGGCCAATTGCAATACCTAGTTGACCTTGATGTACTATAAAAATTAGTTTATCATTTGTTATTACACAGTCTAAGATATCAGCTTTAGTGATTTTACTAACCACATTAATATACTGCATATTTTCGTTTGAAAGTAATATATCGGTCATAATACAAAACCCAGAGTTTTTTTATCTTTTTCCTATTGCGGATAGTATATTTGAACCGCCATCATCTATTACTGCAAATACTGACACTGCAAAGGATTTACCACATGTATATCCTAAATCTATAGAATTTGAACTAGAGTTATAGACAGGTATATTTTTTTTATTTGCTAGTTTGCTGATTTCAGTTGAATATGGACAGTTTTTTGAGATAACTACAAGTTTTGCTTTACCATCATTTATACATTGTTTGGTTTGTTTTGTTCCTACTGTTACTTTTCCTTTTTTCACAGTGTTTTTTAATGCTTTTTCTACATCAACCATTTCTATTTTCACCTAATTTTTTATTTCTTTTTTCCTTTTTTCATCACAAGTTCTACTGCGCCAGTACCAAGATTTACTGGTTGACCAACGATTATGTTTTCTGCAACTCCACCTAGTTTATCTGTTTCTCCTCTCCGGGCTGCCTGTAATAAATGACTTACTGTTATTTCGAATGCTGCACGAGATAAAACGCTTTCTTTTTCTTTACTTACCCCATGGCGACCTATAGCTCGTATTGTACCATCTGCCGTCATTACATCTGCAACAAGCATTATATGGCGTCTATCAACATTTAGACCTTGTTCAGAGAGAGTATTATATGCTTCTTCAATTATCATGTTACGGGCTGCTTCAATTCCCAATACTCGACCAACTGCTTGTATATCATTTGTTGTAGTTCTATAAGGATCTACTCCTTTTATTTCAAGTACTTTTTCAAGATTACTACCTTCACTATAGATAACATATCCTTCATTTGGTTCTTTACGTATAATTATTCTTTTTATTCCATCAATACCTTTTACTTTTAAGTTTTTAAGGATTTCATTGATATCAAGTAATTTTTTATAACTTGGATCATCAAGTGATACTTTTATTGAATCTTTTTCAATTTTTACGTCTATACCACGAATTTTTGAAACATTATCAGCAATTTCATCTAATGAAATGTTTTTACTATCAAGGGTTTTTTTATTCGTTTTTATTTTAATATTTAGATTAGTAAGATCAGTTTCTATATCTCCTATACTATTTAGTTTTGTAATCTCAATTTGATTTGCTACTTGTTTGGCGAGATCTGAATTAATACGATATTCATCACGTAGATAAATATTCATCATAGGAGTACTTGGAATGCTTCGTGCATCAACAATTTCAATAAGCCGGGGTAAACCTAATGTAACGTTTATTTCTGCTACTCCTGCATAGTGAAATGTCCTCATTGTCATCTGAGTACCTGGTTCACCTATACTTTGTGCACCAACTATACCACATGCTTCAGATGGATCGATAATATTTTTTTTGTAAAATTCAAGAGCCCTATCTATAATTATTTTTAATTTTTTTTCTAGTTTTTTTTCATTTATAACTTTGATGATTATTTCATCAATTACTGAACCTGGTAGATAACGATTATTAAGTATTTTTTTTATTTCAGTTCGAAGTTTTTTATATTCTTCAGGTTCTTCTTTTTTTGTTGGTGGTGGTACCATAATTTTTATTTCCCTTTTTTCATCTTTTTTCTTTTCAATTTTTTTTAGTTTTTTCTCTTCTTTTTCTTTGGTTTTTTTGTCTTTTTTCTTTAATTTTTCTTTTTTAGTAATTTTTTTAGTGGTTTTTACAGATTCTTTTGGTTTGTCTTTTTTCTTTAATTTTTCTTTTTTAGTAATTTTTTTAGAAATATTTTTTTTAGTCACTAGATCCCCTCTTTAATATCACTAATTATACGACTAATATCTATTGCTTGACCATTAATACTACGTGTTGGATCTACTCCATCTTCACCATAAAGAAACTGTATTATTTGACCACCCGAGTGACGAACTGTTCCATCGTTTTCAACCTTAACATCTTCAAGTGCGTTTATCAGACGTCGTTGCATATATCCACTTCTTGATGTTCTGACTGCTGTATCAACAAGACCTTCCCGACCGCCCATACTATGGAAAAAATACTCAGTTGGTGTAAGACCTGTTTTATAACTACTTGCAACAAAACCTTTTGCACTTGCCCCAAGATCATGTTTCTTAAAATGTGGTAAAGTTCTATATTGATATCCTCGATGTATACGTTCACCACGAACAGCTTGTTGGCCAACACAACCACTCATTTGTGAAAGGTTAAGCATACTACCTCGGGCACCAGATTTAGCCATTATAACTGCACTATTGTTTAGACCCAAGTGTTTTCCTGCTATTTCTCCAGCCATATCACGAGCACGACCTGTAACACGCATAATTTCCATCTCAAGTGTTTCTTCAAGACTTCGACCAGGTAGACTTTCTAATTCTTCGTTTTCATATGCTTTTACAAGGTTACTGATTTTTTTCATTGCTTTATCAAGTCCCTCTGAAATTTGTCTTTTTGCCTCTTCAGGTATATCCTCATCGTCAATTGCTGTTGTAAATCCAAAAAAAGTAATTGCTGCTATACCCATACGAGTTACGTTATCAATAAACTCACATCCAGCATCCATACCGTGATCACGTATTATTCTATCAAGAATGCGTCCTTTAAATGCTCCAATGCTATTTTCATCAATTGTCCCTTGTATAAGTTTACCTTTTTTAACTATTACATGTGCATTATATGGGCATTTAGGTGCTGTACAAACTTCACAATTTAGACATGTTTTAGCACGGTATTCAAGGTTAAGATCATCTGGTAATAAAACACTAAATATGTCTTTACCTGTAACAAAATTTTTACCATTTTCTTCAGTTTCTTTAGGCAAATTTCCTTTATATTTAACTGCTGCAAGTATATGTGATGCATAATCAATAGATATCTTTCTATCTTTATGAGTTAATAAGAAACAACCTGATATATGGTCATGTATTCCTCCTATTATTGCTCCTCCGAAACGAGGGGATAGTATGTTTTCTTGTACTTTCATTAGGATTTCTGCTTCAGCTTTTGCTTCTTCGCCCTGCAATAAATGAAGATTCATCTCATCACCATCAAAATCAGCATTATACGGTGGACATACGGATAAATTAAATCTGAAAGTTTTATTAGGGACAACTTTTACTCGATGTGCCATCATGCTCATTCGATGAAGTGATGGTTGACGGTTGAATAATGTAATATCTCCATTCATAAGCTGACGTTCAATTGTGTCACCTAATTGTAATTTTTCTGCTACCTCTTCAGCATTTCTCTCTGTTATTTTTATACGTTGTTTTATACCCTCAGCATCACGTAAAACATAATTAACAGATGGTAAATAAATATGATCTAACTCCCCTTCTGGAAATTCCATTTTTTGTTTTATTAAATTTTTACACCAGTCAATATTATGAACTGTAACTTTAACAGGAACAGTAAGTTCTTTTGCAATTTCTATAGGTACACCAATTTCATTTATACTTAGGTTTGGATCTGGAGAAATTACAGTACGAGCACTAAAGTTTACACGTTTACCAGACAGATTACTTCTGAAACGTCCTTCTTTACCTTTTAATCTTTGTGCCAAAGTTTTAAGTGGACGACCAGAGCGATGACGAGCAGGGGGAATACCACTTGTCTGATTATCGAGATAAGTAGTTATATGATATTGTAACAGTTCCCAAAGATCTTCTACTATAAGCTGAGGAGCCCCGGCATCACGATTTTCTTGAAGGCGTTGATTAATGCGAATAACATCAACTAATTTATGAGTAAGATCATCTTCAGAACGTTCTCCAGATTCAAGTGTAACACTAGGACGAACAGTTACAGGTGGAACTGGTAGAACTGTTAAAATCATCCATTCAGGACGAGCAGTTTTTTTATTAATATCAAGTAAAGGTAAATCATCCTCTGGTATTTTTTCAAGCCATTCTCGTATTTCTGAAGGAGTTAATTTTTTACCGTTCTCACGAAGACTAGTAGGCTTATCAAGCTCAATTTTACCTACTTCTCGACCACAATGAGGACATTTGTCAACTTTTACACAATCCTTAACAATTTGTTTTAAAAGATAAGTATTGTCTCTCCCTTCATATTCATACTTTTTTATTTCTTCTAAATATTGATTCTTACTTTTTGGATCAAGAAGTAATTTTCCGCAATCTCGGCATGTTGCACGTAAGCAATCTCGAATGTTTTTTACAAGACCTACATGTATTACAGGCATAGCAAGATCGATATGCCCAAAATGTCCTGGACATTTATCTTTTCCAACACGAAGTCCACATGTTTTACAACGGAGACCAGGTTCAATAACTCCTAACCGTGGATCCATAAGACCCATGGCAATAGGAAAACCATCATCATCATAGGTATCTGCTGTAATAACTTTTGTTGCACTCATTTTTCTGATTTCATTAGGTGAAAGTAAGGCAAAACTGATACTTCCGATTTTTTTTGTTATATTATGAATTTTTTCCATATCTTTTCCCCCCTAAACAAGTGACTCCAGTCTAATCCTAGGAGCAATAACTAATGATTTAAGTTCATCTATTAACAATTTAAAGGCATAACTCATTTCAATTGGGTAAATCTCAGCTCTATCACCACAAATAGGGCAACGTAATGCACCATGTCTGTCTTGTATTGCTACATGTCCACAGGTATTACAGATATATTTAACAGTTAAATCAGATTCATCAAGAAGCCTATCTTTAATTACCATGCTTGCTCCATGACCGATAAGGCAATCTCTTTCCATTTCACCAAATCTTAGTCCTCCTTCACGGGCACGACCTTCAGTTGGTTGACGAGTTAATATTTGAACTGGTCCACGACTTCGTGCATGTATTTTTCCTGCTACCATATGGTGAAGCTTTTGATAATAAATACAACCTACAAAAATATCACATTCAAGTGGTTTACCAGTTTCACCATTATATAAAATTTCTTTACCATTATGTTTAAATCCATTTTGAATAAGTAATTGTCTAAGTGCTTCTTCAGATTCACCTCCAAATGCAGTTCCATCAACTGGACGACCTTCAATTGATCCAACTTTACCACCAATCATCTCAAGAACGTGCCCAACAGTCATACGACTTGGAATTGCGTGAGGATTAATTATTAAGTCTGGACTAATTCCTTGTTCATTAAAGGGCATATTTTCTTGCGGTACAAGTAATCCTATAACCCCTTTTTGACCATGTTTACTAGCAAATTTATCCCCGAGTTCAGGTATTCTTTGTTCTCTAACTTTAATTTTTACCATACGTGAACCGTTAACACTTTCAGAGAGCATTACTTTATCAACTGTTCCTCCCTCCCCATGTTGAACAGTTACAGATGTCTCACGTCTTTTTTGAGGAGTTAAAAAATCAGTTGGTTCTTCTAAAAAACGAGGTGGACTTGTTTTTCCAATGAGAACATCTCCACCATTAACATCACATTCTGGAGAAATAAGACCATCTTCTCCAAGATTTACATAAGCTTCTTCGCTTCTTACTCCCCGACAATCCGGTTCAGGTACTTCAAAATGATCCTCCTGTCCACCAGGATATCGTTTTTCTTCACTACTATATGTTCTAAAAAAACTACTTCTGGCAAGACCTCTTTCAACACTTGCTTTACTCATTACAAGTGCATCTTCCATATTGTATCCTTTGTAAGAAGCAACCGCAACAATAAAATTTTGACCCGCTGGTCTTTCATTAAACTTTATGTATTTAACTGGATGAGTTTGAACTAATGGTGCTTGTGGATAATGCATTAAATGACCACGTGTATCAGGTCGGATTCTATAATTTGATGCTCCAAATCCAAGGCTCTGTTTACCCATACCTGCACCCATTGTTATTCGAGGTGAACTGTTATGCTCAGGATAGGGGACAAGAGAAGAACCAATTCCAAGTATACACATTGGATCCATTTCCATATGGGTGTGATCATCTGTGATATCTTCCTTTCTTAATGCAATAAGAGTATTTTCTTCTTCCTCTGCATCTATATATTCAACTATTCCTTCATTTATAAGATCAATCCATTTTCTTTTTCCCTTAAAAATTTCTTCAATGTACTTTTGGGTTAAAAGGAGTTTACCATTTTCAACAATTGCAAGTGGGCGACGTAGACGACCACAATCACAATTTACTATTACATCATTTGCATCCTCATAAAAAGCAATATTTACCTCGTTGTTTAAAAGACCTTTTCTTCGTCTTTCACGTAATTTATCAATAAGTTCTTTCCCATTTTGATGCATACCAATAAGATCCCCATTTAAATAAATACGTGTTCCAGTTGATTTTTTAGATATATCTTTTATACCAAGATCTTTTAATATACCTTCAACTTCTTTTTCAGGGAATCCTTCTGATATTTCTACTGCAAGTGCAAGATTTTTTACCAGACCACAATTTGGACCTTCAGGTGTCTCATTTGGGCATAATCTACCCCACTGTGTACTATGTAAATCTCGAGCTTCGAAATGTGGTTGTGATCGTGTAAGAGGACTTGTTACACGTCGTAAATGTGAGAGTACAGCAAGGTTGCTTGTTCTGTCCAAAAGTTGGGATATACCAGCGCGGCCACCTACCCAATTACCTGTTGCAAGAGCATGATGTATACGTTGGCTTAATACATCTGAACGTAAACTTGAGGATATCTTTATTTCTTTACCTTTAGCATGAATACGCTCAATTTGATATTTTAAATCTTTACAAAGGGCAGTGAAAGCTACACGGAATAAATCTTCCATTAAATCTCCTGCAAGTTTTAAACGTTTGTTTGCGTAATGATCTTTATCATCCGGTTCACGTTTACCAAGAGCAAGCTCTAAAACAGCCATACCCATACGAGCCATAAAAATAGCTTTTGTAAGCCTATCTGTTGGTTCATTTCCAAGATGCGGAAGTAAGTTTTTGTCCATTAGTGTTTCAACACGTTTAACTCTGTATTCTTTTGCTTGCCCTCCCGCAAATTTTTTACCAAGATATGCCACTGCCTCTTCTTGTGTTGTAATTCCATATTCATTTGCACATTCCTCAATATTTGCAAGAACATATGGCTCCATTTTTGGGTCTACACTTATTACATCTACTATTTCTTCGTCATTTTCCATACCAAGAGCACGAAGTAAGATCATTAATGGAATCTGTCCATATGTTGTAGGTAATGATACCATTAACATTCCGTCTTTCTTTTTTTCAACAACTGTAAGTGCTCGATATCCTTCTTTTTGGGAAAAAACCTTTGCAACTTCTATATCATGACCATAACGATTGCTTGTCTCGACAAGTACACGATTTGGGGCAAGATCTTCAACTGTTATTAAAACTCGTTCAGTTCCGTTACTAATAAAATATCCTCCAGGATCAAGCGGATCTTCTTGTAAATCTTGTAATTCTTTTTTATATTCATTAAAATCTAATTCATGTCCTTTTTTTTCTTCTATAGTTTGTTTTGCAAGGTTACATGCTTTAGATTTAATCATAATAGGAAGTTCTCCGATTCTAACTTCTTCAGGATCGTATTCAACTTCATCTTTTACAGGTATAAATTCTAATGTTAATGGTGCCTCATAAGTTAGATCACGTAATCTTGCTTCCATTGGAGTTAAGGGTCTAACAGTTCCATCTGCCTCTTTTACCTCAGGTTTCCCTATTATAATTCTCCCAAATTTTATTTTATATCCTTCAATTTCTGGATATATAAAACCTCTTTCCATCTCTTCTTCTTGACCAATTATTGTGCTATCTACTATGTTTTGAAGTCTACGATCTAAAAAATCATTATATGATGCAATTTGATGATTGACTATACTACGCTCTCTATAAAAAGTATCAATAAGTTCCCTCATTTATATTCCCCTATTTTTTAATCATTACTTTCTACAACAAGTCTATAAATTATTGCTTCTTTTGCAGTACTACTTTTACGTATAATTTTTATTATTTGTCCCGGTTTTGCCCCTATTGATAAACATACAGGATCAGTATCCAAAATCTTAGGAAGTTGATCAGGTGTTATAGAATAATTATTAAAAAGTTGATTTTTTTCTTCATCAGATATAGTTTCATGGTTTGGAACCAGTTTATGGTTTAATATTTCAAATTGTTGTTTTTGGATTTCTTTTGCCATATTGTGGGCTCTCCTCCTAGCGGGGCATTATTTTGTTTATTAGAGCGGGCCTGGAGGGATTCGAACCCTCGGCCACCTGGTTAAAAGCCAGATGCTCTACCTAGCTGAGCTACAGGCCCATTAAAACAGGCCGGGACTCAGTTATTGTAAATTTTTATATTATACTCTAATAGATATTTACAATGTGAACAGCCTCCCGCTATTATATAAGTTATATAAATAACTTATGTAGAGGGGTTTTTAATAATAAGTTGATCTTTTTGTTTTTTAAAAATTATCTCATAATCTTCAAATATTGGATATCTACCTAAAAGTATGGGTATATCATTTCTTTCAGATACATGTATCTCTAATTTATTATATGTCACAAAATTATGTTTACTCCCGATAACCATATTTAGGTTCGCTTTAAAAATGGATGTAGTTCCACCAGCAGTATCTACTGATCCTGCTCTTTTAAGTTTTAAACACAAGTATCGTGCAATTGGCATAGGTATTACTATAAAATCTCCACCTGAGTCTAATAAAGCATCTATAAATGGTGTTTCTTTTACATTGTTATTAAATTTCACAGGAATCACAGGATATCTAATATATTCAAATGTAAATTCTAAATCATTCATAAGTTGACCCGATATAAAATATCTTAATGATAATACTTTTGATGTAAAAAATAGTTACTATTAAAATTCTTTTAGAGATCTATCCAAAACTTTTGATATTTTAATTTCATCATCAGGATATTTATCTTCTGGAAATTTTTTTTCATAAGTCATTAGAATATCTTCAATATTTGCACTATGATCTATTACCTTATCATTAAGTAAGAGAATCCATTCACCAGAAAATTTTTTTAATAGTTCTTCCTCTTTCATCATTTTTAGCTTACATGTTATGAGTATTTAAAATTTATGCCATTTTTTGGGATTTTTATCTTAATATTATGATTTAAAATCAATATATGCAATAAAGTATTTATATTAGAACTAACAAAATATATAGAAGGTGTTTATACTTAAAATATAGGAAGAGGTTAAAATTATGAATATTATTACATTAGATGATTTGTCAAAAGCAATAGCTAATCGAGTTGGAATAAGTTTAGATGAAGCAAAAAGAGACGCTGGATTTGTGATGGATATTTTTGGTTTTCAAGATAGAGTAATTGATAATGTACTTGATCCAGAAGATCGTCAACTTTTTTATATATTGGAAGAAGAAGGAATGCTTACTACTGAACGTGAAGAAACAACACTTTACGATGGGCGTGAATGGCGTACCCATTATTGGATTATTAAAAAAGATGTCATACTTAAATATGCACAAAGTCAAAGTAAAAGAACTCGTAGTGTACTTTCTGATAAACAAACAATTGAAGATATTTCTGATGAAGCAATATATGATGCCTTAGAGGATGAGGCATGGGTTACACGTAAAATAAATGAATAAATATTCCAATAGGAATATTTTTTTCAAAAAAATTTATAATCTTTTTTTTATTCAGCTGAAATTTAAATTATAGGCTGAAAACAAATTTTATAGGTGAAAAAATGGTAGAAAGAAAGATAATAATAAGTTCAGAGTCTGTTACAGAAGGTCACCCTGATAAAATGTGCGATCTTATATCAGATGCAATCCTAGATGAAGCACTAAGACAAGACAAAAACTCTCGTGTAGCAGTAGAAACTGGTACAAAAAATGGTGGAGTGATGGTCTTTGGGGAAATGACAACAAATGGTTATATAGATATACCAAAAATTGTAAGAAATACTATAAAAGATATAGGTTATACTAAGGCTGAATATGGTATAGAATGGGAAACTTGTTCAGTATGGGTACAGATTACCGAACAAAGCCCTGATATTTCACTAGGCATAACAGAAGGAGAGGGTCTTTACAAAGAACAAGGTGCAGGAGATCAAGGTATGATGTATGGTTATGCATGCAATGAAACGAAAGAATTAATGCCGCTCCCTATATCACTTGCTCATAAACTTACGAAAAAACTTTCTGAATCAAGAAAAAAAGGTGAAATTAACTATCTTAGACCCGACGGTAAATCCCAAGTTTCAATTGAATATAATGAAAAAGGGAAACCACTTCGTGCAAACAATATAGTTATCAGTACTCAACATGATGGTGGAGTAAAACATGAACGAATAAGTAAAGATGTGATTGAAGAAATTATAAAACCAGTTTGTAGTAAATGGATTGATAAAAATACTATCTTTCATGTAAACCCAACTGGCGCATTTATACGTGGTGGACCTTATGCTGATGCAGGTTTAACTGGTAGAAAGATTATTGTTGACAC
>JBFEOQ010000025.1:0-23577 GCA_041550515.1 Thermoplasmatota archaeon
TTATATATAATATTTTCTGTTGAAAAGTAGTTAGGTAATATTTATTTTAAAAAAAAATTTTTTATTTACATTGATAAAGTATATATATGGTAGTTATAATTCCGAATCCTTAAAAAATTTAGGTGATATTACTGGGTAATATAAGACAGACATATATTAAAAACATTGCAATTGATCTTGCTGAAAAATATCCAGATCAATTTAAGTATGATGATTTTCAGCATAATAAACAAAAAGTTGATATGTATACTGATGTAAATAGTAATCTTCTTAGAAATCGTATTGCGGGATATATTACTCGTTATCTGGCAAATCAAAAAAAGGAAACTAGAAAACTAAAACTACCTGAATTTGAGTAACAACCCAAAATTTATTTTATTAGTTGTTTTTTCCATACTAACTGGAGGCGGTTTTAATCGATAAGATTAAACAAGCAATAAAAGAACTTCAAAATGGTAAATTTATTCTTATATTTGATGATGACAAACGAGAAGGAGAAACAGATCTAGTAATAGCCTCAGAATACACAACTCCTAAATCAATAAAGATTATGAGAAAAGATGGAGGCGGATTAATATTTTTAATGACCTCCAAAGAAATCGCAGATAAGTTAAAATTACCATTTCTTTCTGATATGTACTCTACTATTAACGACAAATACCCTGTGTTAAAAGAACTAGTTCCAAATGATATTCCTTATGATTCAAAATCTTCTTTTTCACTATATATAAATCATCGTCAAACATTTACAGGCATTACTGATATCGACCGTAGCCTTACTATTAAACAATTTGCAAAGCTGATCGAAAAAGTTAAAAAATTAGATGATGGTTTTGCAGCAAAGATTTTTGGTAATGAATTTCGTTCACCAGGACATATCCCAATTTGTGTCGCAGCAAACAATCTTCTTGAAGAAAGAAGAGGACATACTGAATTAGTGATTTCAATGATGAAAATGGCGGGATTATCACCATCAGGTAGTGGTTGTGAAATGATGGGGGACAATGGCAGAGCATTATCAAAAGAGAATGCAATAAAATATGCAAAAGATAATAACCTTATTTTTTTAGAGGGAAAAGAAATAGTTGAGGCTTGGAAAAAATGGTCAGAGTAATGGCAACAGGAACTTTTGATATATTACATCTTGGGCATATCTATTTTTTAAAAGAAGCAAAAAAATTAGGAGATCTCTTAGTCGTTGTAGTTGCAACAGATTCTACTGTTCGTAAACTAAAACATGAACCAGTAAATCCAGAACAAATACGTTTAGATTTAATAAAAGAACTAAAAATCGTAGACAAAGCATATCTTGGTTATGAGAATGATATATATGAAATATTAAAAGAAATCAAACCTGATATTATCACTTTAGGATATGATCAGTTACATGACGAAAAAACCATTAAAAAAGAGTTAAAAAAGAGAAATATCAAAGCAAAAGTAATAAGATTAAAAGAGTACAAGGGAGGAAGTGATCTTGAAGGAACCCGTAAAATTATTAGGAAAATTATCGCTGCTTATGAAATACAAAAAACAATTGAAAGAATAGAAGGGAAAAACAAATGAAAAAAATTGGGATTGCGGATACAACTTTTGCTAGATATAATATGGGGAAATCAGTAATAAATGAATTAAAATCTAATAAAACTGGCTTTAATATTATTCGCTACACTGTTCCAGGTATTAAAGATTTACCAGTAGCTTGTAAAAAACTTTTTGAAGAGCATAATTGTGATATTGTTATGGCTCTTGGGATGCCTGGAGCAAAACCTATCGATAAACAATGCGCTCATGAAGCAAGTACAGGTTTAATTAATGTTCAGCTTTTATGCAATAAACATATTTTGGAAGTTTTTGTTCATGAAGATGAAGCAGAAAATGAAGATACACTTTCATGGCTTGCTGATAAACGTTCTAGGGAACATGCAAATAATTGCTTAAAATTATTGTTTAACCCTAAAAATCTTACCTGCCAAGCTGGTAAAGGACTCCGTGAGGGATTTAAAGATGCAGGACCTTTAAGGATGTGAAAAAAATATGTCAAAAGAAGAAAAAATTAGAATTGGAGCTGCTGTATCAGAGTTTAATTATGACATAACAATGACAATGCTTGAACAAGCAAAAGAGCATGCAAATTTTTTAGGAGCTGAAATAACCCATATAATTAAAGTCCCAGGTGTTTTTGACATGGGAATTGCTATTAAAAAACTTCTGGATAAAAAAGATTTAGATGGTGTTATTGCTCTTGGAGCTGTTATTGAAGGTGAAACAGAACATGATGATCTAGTGATTCAACATGCTGCAAGAAAAATTGCTGATTTATCTATTGAATACAATAAACCAGTTGGTTTTGGTATTTCTGGACCAGGGATGACACGCTTGCAAGCAGAGGATCGTATTGAGCGGGCAAAAGCTGCAGTTGAAGCCGTTGTAAAACTATATAAAAGATTAAAACTCTAATAAATATTGTCATAATTTTATTTTTCTTTATCAATCATTTTAAACAGAGACGGTAAATGAATAGTGTAGGAACCATCCTTTTGAATAATAATTGGTTCTTCCTCAAGTAATCCTTTTATATCGATTTTATAGCTACCAGAACGCTCTATACCGATAGTCTCTAATTTTCTATCCTGTTGAATTTCAGATTTAATCCTCTCTATTCTTTCTTTCCGATATTTTTCGTCTGTCAAAATATCAACATTTTCATTGCTTTTCGAAAGGGTTTTTTCTTGACTTTCAGATAAATGTTTTTGCATTGCTTTACGAATATCTTTTGGTTTGATGTTTACCCATTTACCAGATTTATCTACGATCTTTTCTCCTTTTGAACCTATTAGTTCTACAATAGTATCATTAATATCTTTTCCAACTTCATCAGTAATTTTTTCCCTTTGTTCATCATTAAGCGGTTCCTTAGTAAAGAAAAATCTATTACCTCCACATTCAGGGCAACCTTTTAATAATTGGGAGGATCCTTGTTCAAATATTTTTCCACATTTAAGACATTGATGAGGCATTTATTTTACTCCACTACCAGAAATAATCTTAGTTTGAATCATATCACTATCTTTTTTAATCATTTTTAAAAGATTAGCAGGACCAATAAGGGTCATACGGGGTCTTTTTGCCATACCAAAAAGTCTCTGAAAAAAAGTAGGTGTATCTTCGCCATATCCTTCCATTTCAACTCCAATAAAAGTATCATGTTCAATTTCCTTCATAGTTCGCTCAATAAGACTTGTTTGTTCTACTGGAGTAAGACCTTGTTCAAGCACAAGAATTTTTCCGTTTTTTACTTCTTTAATTATAAAATTTAATTTTTCTTCAGTTGTAAGAGCATTAATTTTTTGTCGTGATATAAGATTGAAAGCTATATCTGAAAACTTTTTTGTCATGAAAATCTACCTGCCTTTTGTCTTTCGTTTTTTACTAAAGTGTTTAATCATAGTTGTATAAAGAGCCTCAGAATTATAACCAGTTAGAGCGCTTATTGGTATAACAGGGTGCTGTGGAAATGCTGATTTTAATGTCGCAGGACTAGAATCTTCCATATCTATTTTATTTGCAGCAATTAGAACGGGTAGGTTTCTAGCTTCAAGATTCCCAAGTATTGTAACATTGACTTGTGTGAAAGGATCTTGTGTGGAATCCATAACAAGAAGTACTCCATCTATATCTTCTAACCATTTAATCGATTCAATTACTCCCTCTGTTGCTTCCTTTGCTCGTTTTTTTGCTTCTTCTTTCGTTAAACCCCAAGTATTCATAAATTCTTTAAAATCAACTTTAGTAGAAATTCCTGGAGTATCTACAATGTCCATAAAAAGTGATGAAGCACCATTTTCTACTTTTACATCTTTTTTACATTTAGCACGACGGGTTTCATGCGGAATATCTGATACACTACCCATAATATCACCTGTCCAGTCTCGCAGAATTCTGTTAGCCAGAGTTGTTTTACCAACATTTGGGGGACCATATATACCTATTTTTGCATGTTTTTTACCAAAAATTCTTAATAAAATAGCTGAAAGTCTACCTTTTCTAAATAAGCCCATCCAAGTTTCTCCTCCTAGTAATTAGGTGAATTTGTAAGAAAAGGTATCATAATAATAGTTTATTAGTTTAGTGGTATTATATTTTTTAAACAGATAAAATAATTACTACCTAATACATTGTTTAATTTTATGAAAATACTTAAATATCAACAAATTCATTATTGGTCCCCATAATTTCTAACTGGGAGGCATAAAGGTATGGTTGAGGAAAATAAAACTGGAAAAAATTTAGAAAATTTGGATTCTCTTAAAGAAAAATTAGTTGCTGTTACAAACGAAATTGATGCAATAAAAAGTTCTTTTTCAAAAAATACTGAAGATTTATCAAGAATACAAAGTATGCTAAGTGTTGGTCATTTTGATAATGTCAGTGGAGTAATTGAAAAATATGAAAATCGGATCGCTGAAGCTGAAAGACAAAGAACAGAAGCCGCAGAAAGCTCAAAAAAATATAGTGAAGAACTAGAAAAAGAAAAAGAACGACTTATAAAACTATGGGATGCATATAAAAATCAGGAAGAAGAACTTAGTAGTACCGAACGAAGAATTTCAGAAATCGAAAATCGTGCTAAATCTACTGAAGTATCACGAAAACAAATGGAAAACGATTATACTGCAAGAATTAGAACACTTGAACAAAAACTTGCTGAGAATGAAAATAAAGCATACCAGTTTGATGAATACAAGCAAAAATGTGAAGAATTAGATAACACTAAAAACAATCTTGAAACACAATTGAATAATCTAACTGAAGAAAACGAAAGAAAAGAAAATGAAATTAAGGAGTTAAATCAAAAACTTGATGAAAAAAAAGAAATGGAAAATTATGCAGAATATAAAGATAAATATGAGGAAATAGCTGCAGAATATGAAAAAGAAAAAGAAAGATTAACTAAACTTTATCAACTATATGAGGAAACTGAGAACGAATGTAAAAGACTAAAAGAAGAAAATTCAAACTGGCAAAAATGGTATAATCAAAATATGAACACATTCAACAAACTCTTCTCAGCTGCACCGCCAGTTAACATAACAACTCCAAATTCACAAAAAAATACAAAAGAGAATCCGACAAAAAAAAAGAAAAAGAAACGCTTACTAGGTAAAAAATAAAATAAATCTTTTTCTAATTTTTATTCTAATTTTATTAAACTAATGTTATCTTCATTTTCATAAACATGTATTATATTTTCCATATCGTTTTTAACATCATCTATATGTGTAATTAAAAAAATCTGACGGAATTTATTTGATAAAGTATTAAGTGATTTAATAATGTTTTGACGTCGTATTTTATCTTGAGAGCCAAAGATTTCATCAAGTATTATAAAATTAAAAACTCCTCCAACACGTTCAGTGATTATTTCACTTATCGCTAAACGAAGACATAGGTTTGCTAAATCTTCCTCACCACCACTGTAGCGGTTTATATTATAAAGTTCTCCATTTTCATAAACCATAAGATCATAGTTTTCATCTAGTTCAATTTCAGAATATTTATTATCTGTAAGTTGACTAAAAAAATCTGATGAATAGGATGAAAGTGTTGGTCTTACCCGACTTATTAAAAAGGTTCTAAAATCACCCATAACATTTGAGAGTAAACTAAGATATCTAACTGAGTTTTTTTCTTCTTTTATTTGTTTTTTAAAATGTTCAAGTTCAGAAAGTTTATCTTTATTTGTTTTTATTCCTTGGTTTAAAATTTTTATATTGCTTTGTTTTTTTTCAAGTTCAAGGTTTAAATTTGATAAAATATCTTTTTTGTCATTATATACTTCTAAAGTTTTCTGATAATTATTATAAATTATTTCTTGTTGTTTTTTTAATTTATTAAAAATTTTATTATTGAATGTTACTTGATTTACTTTTATATAATCATTTTGTTTTTTATTAAACATTATTTTTTCGTTTTTTATCTCATTTTCTATATGTTTAATTGTTGTAATTATTTTTTCTTTTTCTCGAAGTTGTATATTTAGATAATTAACTTTTTTTTCAATGGCTTCTTTTTCACGAAGATTTTTTTGTTTTTCTTCTACATTATTTTTTATTTCAAGGTAAATTTTTTTAATTTCTTTTTCTTTATTTTTAAGTTCAATATCAAAATTGCTTACTAACACGTTATATTGCTTAGAAAGTATACGATCGCAAGTTGGGCATTTTGCATTAGGTCCAAGTTTTATAATTTTTTGTTTGTTTACGTTAATATTTATTATATCTTTTTGAATGATTTGACAAATTGTTTTTTTCTCTTGAATATTTTTAATTTTTTTTTCAATTATTTTATTGAGTTCGTCTAATCTTTGAATTGTTTTGAGTTGAAGTTTTTCTACTTCTTTGAAATCTTCAAATTTATTCGTTTCTTTTTCAAGATTTTTTTGTCTCTCAAATATTTTATTTTTTAGTTCTTTTATTTCTTGCTCTAGTTTATTTTTATTTTCAAAAAGTGTTTTTTTATCCTGCATTTTTTCTTTCTGATCTTTTAATTTTTCGTATTCTTTTTTGTTTTCTATTAGTTTTTTTTCTGTTTGTTTTAATTCTTTTGTGAATTCTATAATCTTATTTTTTAATTTTTTAATTTGTTCATCTATTTCTTTTATATTTTTTTCTATTGTTTTGATTTCTTCTTTATATTTTGTTTCTTTGTTATTCCCTTTTTCGTCTATTAACTCATTTGTTAATTTTTCAATAATTTTTTCTTTATTTTTTTTATCAATTTTAATTTCTTTTATGACTTCATCAAGCGAGTCGATACCAAGCATTCGTAATATCAGGGGCCGTCGTTCACTTGGGTTCATACTGCTCAATGTATTGAGTTCTTTTTGTTTTGCAAAGATACTTGTGTAAAATGATTTAAAATCAAGACCTATCTTTTTTTGTATAAATTTATTTACACCCTCTGCACTTGTAGCAGCTACTTTTCCATTTATTGTAACGGTTGCATTAGTTGTAAGAGCTTTACCTTTCATTTCTCGTATTATTCTGTAATTTTCACCTTCGAATATGAATTCTAACTCAACTCGACATGTTTCTATATTAGAGGTGTCTTGTCTTTTAATTTGATCAGAAGATGTACGTGCTGCAACTGATCCATATAAAACCCATGCGATTGCTTCAAAAATTGTTGATTTACCAGCACCATTTAGCCCTATTATACCTGTTACTCCGTCGGGAAATTCTATTGTTGTATTTTTAAATTTTCTAAAGTTTATTAGTGTAAGGTTTTTTAGGTTCATTTTCCTTCTTCTCTTGATTGTATTTTTTCTATGTAGCTGATTCCAAGTTCTTGTATCGTTTCTTTTTCATTTATGTTTTGTGAATCTATATATTTTTTAAATTCGTTTAAAAGTGGATCGATTTTTGAGGAGAGTGATGATTTTTTATCATTGTTTTTTTCTATAAAATTTGCTTTTATTTCATAATGAATAACGTTGTTTGTTAGTTTTCTAATTTCACTAAAATCTATACTACGGTAAACATTTGTTGGTATGTCGTCTAGTGTTATTCTAAAAGTTTTTTTTTCTGGTTTTATTTCTTTAACTTTTTGTTTTATTTTTTTCATTACTTCTTCTATTTTTAGTCCAGTACATTTTATTGGTTTTGTATCTATCATTGGTCGAGTAATAATTTCTATAAAATTTTGTTTTAGATTATTATCAGAAAATGCTATTTCTATAAATCCTTTTTTTTCGTTTGCATCTGCAAAGGTTAGATTTTCTGTAGAACCAGCGTAAAAGGCGTTTTTTGCTAGTTTAGTATATTTATGAAAATGACCTAGGGCGATGTAATCAAAATCTCTTGAAAATATTTTTGTTGGTATTATTAGTTCGTTAAATTCATTCATTGTAAATTGTTTAACACCAGTAACTGAACCATGTGATACAAAAATATTGTAATCAACTGTTTTATCTGGTAAAAGTTTTTTTAATTCATTGTTATATTCTTTTTTACTATTGCATTGTGGAATT
Organism: Thermoplasmatota archaeon; assembly: GCA_041550515.1. GTDB lineage: Archaea > Thermoplasmatota > E2 > DHVEG-1 > DHVEG-1 > PFL35. The sequence continues at coordinate 8,033 of JBFEOQ010000025.1, forward strand.
GCATGGATTAATAATTCTTTATCCTGTATTTTAAACGGTATTTTTTCGTATTTTGACTTATAGATTGGATATACATTTTCTAAATGTTCAAAGATACAAAAGATATGTCCTGTTTCTATTATTTTTGGGTGTTCATGATTTCCTGATATTATTACTATAGGAATTTTATTTTTATTTAGTTTTACTAATTGATTTAATGCAAATGTAATCGCGCGGTTATTAGGTCTAACATTGTCAAATAAATCCCCAGCATGAATTACTATATCAGGTTTGGTACTTATTGCATAACTAATGAATTGTTCAAAAGCATTATATATATCTATTTCACGCTGGTTTATTCCATCTAATGTAGTTTTTCGATAGGCAGAGAAACCTAGATGTGTATCTGCAATATGTAGAATTTTCATAATTATCTTCTATGAGTAAGTTTAAGTGATGCTATATCACAGGCAAGTGTTTCTGCATCAAGTGTAGGTGCTACAGGTGGTGCATAGGCGGTTTCAATTTTTTTAAATGTTTCAACATTGAGTCCTGCAATTATTGCACAGGCAAATGTATCTATTCTCTGCGCAGCTTTATCACCTACTGCTTGAGCACCAAGAATTCTACCATTTTTATCTGCTATAACTTTAACAGTTATTGGCTTACCACCTGGATAATATTCAGGTAAAGAGTATCCACTATATTTTCCAAAAAAATATGTATCTTTTTGTAAAAGATTACTTATTAATCCTACGCCTGAGATTTCTAAATCAAATATATTAGAAGTAAACGTATGTAGTATTCCTTTTGGAAGTTTATAAACTCCTCCCGCCGCATTGATTCCTGCCGCAATTGCTTGACGGACGGTAATACTACCAAGTCCTACTAATACTGGTTTATTATTTATAAAACTTATATATTCTGTACAATCTCCTACTGAATAAACATCTTTAATGTTTGTTTCTGATTTTTCATTTACAATGATACCACCTGTTTTGCCTATTCTGCATCCAATTTTATCGGCTAGTGAAACTTGAGGACGAGTACCTGTTGCAATAATTAGTAAATCTGTATCAATTTGGTTTTCTTCATCTGTTTTTTTATTTTTTATATAAATACTTTTTATACAATTATTTAAACAGCTTACCTTGATTGCAATGGTATCATTATATATTTTCACATCTGGATATATCTTTTCCAATACTAGGTTAGCCATATCTTCATCAAGATTAGTTGCAAGAATACTAGGTAATGCTTCAATAACATTAATTTTTAAACCCATTTTATATAAATTATCTGCCAGTTCAAGACCAATAAATCCAGCACCAACTATAGTAGCAGTTTTTGATTTTTTCGCATATTTTTGTATTTTTTCTGCATCATCAATAGTCCTAACAACAAAAACACCTTCACAATCTATGTTTTTAATTGATGGAATAAATGGTTTTGAACCTGTACAAATTATCAACTTGGAAAAAGATTTTTGAATTAACTGATTTTGTCCTTTACCATAAACAATTTTTTTTTTATAATCTATCTTTTCAATTTTTGTATTAAGAAATAAATTAATTTTTTGTTTTTTAAACCATTCATCATTAAATTCAATTAAATCTATAATTTTTGGTATTTTTCCCGATATTGCATAAGGAAGTCCGCATTTTGAATATTGAGGATATTTTGTTTTTTCAAAAACATTGATTTCTATTTTTCTATCCGTCTTCCTGGCAAATTGTGCAGCAGTACCACCACCAGCTCCACAACCGATAATTACTATGCTTTTATCATTATTCAATTAAAATCCCATTTGGAAAAAATGAAGTTGTTTTTTAATGTTTTTGATTTGTAAAATTTATTTTAAATAAGAAAATACAAAAAATAAAATAATTATAATAGTTAATATGGCAATCAAAAAATATATATTATAGTCAATAGTGTTTTTTGATTCTAAGTATGGTATAGTATTAACTTGTTGATTATTAATTGCCATATTAGCTTCTAAAAAACCATTTATAATATTTCGATAGCCCATTTGATAATTTTTTCCATTTAGAAATTTTTTACCGATTTCATATTTATTTTCAGCTGAATCTACATTTTTACCAATTGATTTCGCTGCATTAACTCTAGATAAACAAATATCTAAAGCGATTTCATTGATCTTATCAATAAATTGTTTTGATTCATCATTAACACTCAAAACCTCGATTGCATTTTTCATTTTATGTAATGTACCATTATAGGTGTCGTTCCATAAATCTGATAATATAATTTGTATATTTTGTTTATTTAATGCATCTTTCCATAGTTGTTGAGTTATATAGGCTTGTTTTTGCATTCCCATGTCAATTATAGTTAAAAAATTTGAGATATCAATATTTTTTTTTAATGATTCTTTAGATATTCTTTCAACTGTTATAATTTCATTAAAAAAAACTTTTTCAATTAAACTAAAATTACTAACAAGAATGCTTTGATTATATGAGTTATATAAATCTAAAGATAGTCGAGCGGCATCACCATTTTTGTATGGGGTATAAATATCAGTGACGCATATATGAAACGGAATAAAAATCGAGGATGATGCCCGATTTGGAGTAAACCATCCTATGCTGAAAATTTCATAGTCATTTTTTGGTATTTTATAAACTGTGACTGCTTCAAATTCATATATACTTTGACACATTCCTCTTAAACCTTTTAGATCTTCATCGGTCAATCTAGACCAGTTTATCATATCCCTATATGTGATAGAGCCATAGCGAGAATTAATATGTTTAAATATTTCTTCTTCCCATGCTTTGTAAATATTTGTAACTTTAATTTTGGCTTTATTTCCATTTATTTCAAGTAATTCTATACTAAAATATCCAGATGTTTTTCTTTCACCAATATGTATCTTTATAACAGTACCTATACTATTTGTCCTTAGTTTATGATACATACCTACTGGCGAAACTGTAATAAATTCATCATCAATCTCAATTATTCTGATTCCAAATATTGAATCTAATCTAACAATACTTCTTTTTCGAACTTCTTTTTCAACAGATGAATCAAAATTTCTTGAAATTAAAAGCATATTAATAATTTGAGATTTCCAAAGTAATTTAGGATAGTTATGTCTAACTGTAACTCCATCAGATATTTCATCTATTTTATATCTATAAGCATCCGCTTCAATAACAAAACCTGTTTCTGGACCAACAATAAACAAATTTTCAGATACACCAGTAGCATGCAATTTATCTACACATTCTCTTGTCAATAAATCAACAGCCTCTTCTTCTGAATTAGCTTGCTCACAAGCAAACCGAATCCAATCAAAATCATCCCATGCATTTTTTGTTGGATTAATCCATCCTGAATCAGAATCAGAATCTCCATAACAAATACCTGCATCAGATAAGGCCATACCTGCTTTAACTATATTAGGAATAATATCATCTACTGTTGCTACACCAATGTATTTATGCTCATTTTTAAAATGAATTTTTTTACCAGTCCAAGGATTATGAAAATCATATTCGTAATATTTTGGGACAATACAAAGAACTTGGAATCCAGGCCTACTCGGATCACGAACTTTTAATAAAAGATTATAATCTCCCTCAGTTGCGTTACCACATGCAATGATATCTTTACATGCTTTCGTATTTAATGAAAAAAAAATATTTAAAAAAAGAAATAACACAAATAAGATTAATATTATTGAATGTTTATTCATGTAAACAATCAATAATATGGAGTTAAATATATAAAAAGATTATTAAAAAGGATTTATTTTTCTTTTTTTGTTATTTTCTTTTTATTTGTTTTTGTATTTTTTACAGTTTTATTAGTTGTTTTTTTTGGTGTGGATTTCTTTGTTTTTTCCACTGTTTTCTCTGGTTCTGTTTTTCCTTCTTTTTTCTTAGGCTTTTCCTTTTTTACTTTTTCTTTTTTTTCCTTTTGTTCCGCTTTATCTACTTGGTCTTCTTTAGGTTTTTCAGGTTTTTCTTCTATTTCTTCAATCTTTTTTTCTTCTTTCTTTTTTTCTGATTTTTTTTCTTCTTTTTCCTCAATTTTTTCTTTTTCGTCTTTTTTCTTTTTAGGTTTATCTGATATCATTACGGTAGGTTGTGTGATCACCTCAGTTCTGTAAATTTCAATTCTTTTAATAGGATAAAGAGTTTTACAATTTTTAAAAAGTTCACTACCAAGTTTACCATCGATTATTATATTTACAAGCTCTGAAAGAGTGCTCTTACCTGCTTGTTCAGTAATGGTTTTTTTCATTGATTCTCTAACAACTTTTTTTTGAGAATTTTGGATACGTCTGTCTGTTGCTGCAAAAGGTTTAACACGAATTAGAGCGCCATCTCTTGTTGTTACATCGTATATTCCTTCAATTTTTGATCTGCGTCTACGAATAAGTCTTCGTAGATAATCTGATGTAAGTGTATGACCTATAAATTGAGTGTGAGCATTGTTTTCTTCTACATTTTTTACCTGAAAATATAATACAATATGAGATTTTCTAAAATCATTTGTTAGATCCTGCAGTGAGACTCCAGTTACTCGGTTAATTAAACTATCTGGACTATCTGCTAATGTATCTGCAACCGTCGCATTATCAAACGATGGTGGTGCAAGTATATTATACCAGTTTTTTGCTTTCCACCTATCTTTTACCTTTCTAGCTGTTGTTCTTGATCTTGCCTTTGCCATAATTTATCACTTTATTAATTTATCAAATATTATTAGGATACAGTTTTTTCGTTAATACACTCCCTATACTTAAAATATACTGACGATTAGGTAAAAAATAAATAATCATACAAATAACTAACTTTTAAAAATATAACAAAAAAATTCATTACTATACTATAAATCTAAGTTTTTAAATAAAGAGTTAATAAAAACAAAACGTTTCCACTTAATTATAGATACTTATTTCTAAAATGCATCAACAATTTTTATGTTATTTATTAAACCTTCATTTTTTATTTCTTTACTAATTTCTTTATAAAATTTATTATCTGTAATTCCATTTATAAAAAAGTTTTTTAATTTAGTATTAGAGTTTAAGTTCTTTGCAATGTTTTCCATAATTCCTGGTTTTAAATTGAATTTATCAATCATTATTTCAGATATCTTATATTTTATTAATAAATCAAATAATTCATTTATATCGATTAACTTAAAAGTGGGATAGATTGGACCAAAAAAAATGCTTGTTTTAATCCCATTTTCAGAAATTTGTTTAATTGCATTTAATCTCTCAAAAATAGATGATGCATTTGGTTCTAAAAGATTTCTTTCAAAATCATTAAGTGTTCCTATACTAAACATAACTTCGATATTTGAAAACTTTGAAATTATATCAATATCTCTTAGAACTATATTTGATTTTGTTTGAATGTTTATTGGGAAATCATATCTTAAGAGTTGTTCTAAGCAGTATCTTGTTAGTTTGTATTTTTTTTCAATTGGTTGATATGGATCTGTTACTGTTGATATACCAACTATGCCAGTTTTTTTATTTCTTAATTCATTTGAAAGTATTTTAACAATGTTTTTTTTAACTTCTACAAAAGTCCCCCATTTTTCTCTTTTAATTTTTAGAACATTTGGTACATAACAATATCCACAATTATGTTGACATCCACGGTATGGATTTAGTGAATAGTCAAGACCTGGTAGATTTGATTTTGAAAGAGCTGTTTTACATTTGATTTCTTTTATTTGCATTTTAAAAATCCTCAAGTCTTTTTTGAAATAGTTTATTTTTTAAAATAGCACTATTTTTAATCCAGCGTTTAAGTGGTATATCCATAATATTTGAAATATATATCAAAGCATCATCTATTATATCATATTTTTGATAAGGTTCTGTTAATGATTTTCTTACACTTTCTCGTACATTCCATACACCTATAGGCATAATGTAACCTGAGTGTGCTTCTCGTAGTATTACTACACCTGCTTGTCTTTTTTCCTTATTTAAAAGTTCATTTACTGCAAGTCTTGCAGAATAGTAACATCCTCCAATTTCTGCATATGTATTTCTTCCTTTGTAAAATTCATATGAGTTAAAAATTGATATTTCTCTTCCATATGGATTCCAGGTTGTATTTGGATACCATGCTTCTATTAATTCATACATCCATTCTGTTGGCATCATAATAATTATCCAACGGTTGTCAAATTGATTATATTGATAAACTCTATATTCGTTTATCAGAGGATATGTTTTTGTATTATTCATTAATGTCTCTCCAATAGTTGAATCTACTGCTGTAATACTCCAACGGGTTGGAACAAACTTTCTAAATTTTTTTATTCCAAATGCACCTACACTAAACGCCCTTTGTATTTTAGAGATGCTAACACCATCTTTGTATAGGCTAAATAATGCCCCTTTTGACTTAAGATCTGTGTCATAATATGCTTTTTCGATGTGTTGTTCGTATTTTGGATTAGTAATATCAAATTTTTTTATTGGTGCAGATGGACCATGGGGTTGTATTTCATCATAAAAAGTAATATTACCATGAGGTTTTTTTGAAAATATTGCCTCTGAAAAAACACTATTTTTTGAAAGAGCAAGTTCTCTTGTAAATTGTACTGTTTTATTTGAATTTTCTACATCATAAATATTTACTGAATGTTTGCCTCGTATTAACATTGACCGGAAGTCTACGATGTCATCGAGTGTTTTATTTAGCCATAATTCTGGTGTATCAATTATTGAGGTATCTCCCATTATTGGTGGTATCATAGGTCCAATTGATATTTTTGGATAGCCAATTCTTCCGATAAATACACTTGGTGGAGATGATCCCCCAATTTTTAATGTATTTATTAAAGGATTTATTTTATCTCTAGAATGATATCTTACTATAACTGGACATCGCGATTTTCCACATAAGAATTTTGTTCCTCGACATAATGCGCATAGACCATGTGACTCTTTTTTTGGTGTTTTCATAAGTTTACTTTGTTTTTTTGAATTAGTTATTTGCATTTTCAAATATTTTATGATTTTATTTAATGTTTATATACATTTTGAAAGGATTACTTAAAGTATAAAAAATATAATATTTGCAAAACTCTTATTTATCTATTTTTTATTTGCTTTTTGTTTATTATGAAAGAAAAAATAGATAAAAGTAGTAGAAGACGTTCAAGACCTGTTAATAAGTCAAATATTAAGAAAAAAATTAAAAGAAACAAAACTGCTATGTTTCTTGCGATATTTATTGTTTTAATGTTAGTTTTAGGTTCATTATATGTAATTTTTAGTACTCTTGGAGATGATGAATCTGAGAGTAGTTATAAAAATGATCCTGATTATAAGTCGGCTCTTGCAGGTTCAAATTATCCTGTGGCAGTTCTTGAAACAAGTAAAGGTGTTATTGCTGTTGAGCTATATGATGATAAAGCACCAGAAACTTGTAAGAATTTTATTAATCTTGTTAAGGATGGTTTTTATGATGGTATGATATTTCATAGAATAACAGATGATTTTATGATCCAAGCTGGGTCAGATTTCCCAGATGGTACAACAAAAACAGGTGGAAATATAAATGTTTTTGAAGGGACGTTATCTCACGCTAATGGAATGATTTCAATGGCAAGTACAGGACCAGGTGTTCCAGGTAGTGCACAGTTTTTTATATGTGATGGCGCTCAAACTTTTCTTGATGGTAGTTATGCTGCTTTTGGAAAAACAATATATGGAATTGAAGTTGTTCAAGATATTGCAGATGAACCACATGACAGTAGCTTTGAGCCCAATCCTGGTGGAGGAAAACCGAATACTGATATAATAATTCAAAAAATATATATGGCAAAATAAATGGGGATATGATAAATGAGCGGAAAAATTGCATTATTTACCACGAATATGGGAAATTTTAAAATCGAGCTTTTTTATGATAAAGCTCCAATTACATATGGAAATTTTAAAAAACTTGTTGACCAAGGTTTTTACAATGGACTTATTTTTCATAGAGTCATACCAAATTTTATGATTCAAACCGGTTGCCCGCATGGAACAGGATATGGAGGACCAGGGTATACCATTAGTGACGAGTTTAATCTAAAACTTAAGCATGATTGTAAAGGAGTTGTTTCTATGGCTAACACAGGTCGTCCTAATACTGGTGGATCACAATTCTTTATTACAGTTGCCCCAACACCCTGGCTTGATAATCGACATACGATATTTGGAAAAGTAATTGAAGGTATAGATATTATCGAAAATATTTCAAAAGTTCAAAGAGATAGAAACGATAAACCATTAAAAGATGTTAAAATAAATAAAGTTACAATTTTAGAAAAATAAAACTAGGAGATAACTTCAAATGAGTATTCTTTCAGACTTAGATATAAAAAAATGTATTAAGAGCAATAAGTTGGGAATAGAACCTTTTGTTGAAAAGAATCTTACACCAAATGGTTATGATTTATCAATTGAAGAGATATTTATTCGTAAAACAGATGAACATATAAAAAATGGTATAGCCAAGATTCCAGCTCAGACATGGTTTGCAATTAGTACAAAAGAATTTGTAAAAATGGGATCTAAGATAACGAGTCAGCTTTGGATAAGGTCAAGTTATGCAAGAAAAGGTGTTATGGCTAGTTTTGGAAAAGTCGATGCAGGTTTTAATGGTACTCTTACAATCAGTTGTTTCAATAGTAATAATGAACCTTTAGAAATACCAATCGGTGATAGATTTTGCCAAATTGTTTTTGAAAACATGCAATCAACACCATCTGAACTTTATGATAAGAAATCAGGAAATTTTCAGAATCAAAAAGGTATAAAGTTAAAGTAAAATTTTTCTGGCAAAAGTAAGATAACCAGTATGTCCTAGCATATTAAAACTAGGTCTAGTACCTCGTTCACCTATTATCATTTCCCTTTGAATATTTTCAAATGATTTAATTTCTATAAAATTAAGTTTTCTTATTTCTTTAACAGTTTGTTCTAATTGTGATATTAAAGGTGAATAACAACAAAGATAACCACCTACTTTTAAGGACTTATAAGCATGACTAACTACATCCCATGGATTTGGTATATCTAAAATTATTGCATCAAGATTTTTTTCAGAAATCCCTCTTGTAACATCTTTTTCTAAAATTGTTACATATTTTTCTAGATTTGTAGTTTTTAAGTTTTTCATTGCATGTTCAATAAAATCTGACCGGGTATCATAAGACACTACTTTTCCTGTTGGTGCAACAATACTTGCAAGTGAAGTGGTTAATGATCCTGAACCTATTCCTGCTTCTAAAACATTATAACCTGATTTTATCGAGCAATAAAGGATAATATGTGCGATATCCTTTGGAAGAATTATTTGTGCTTTACGTTTTAAAGCGATGAGTTTATCCATAACACTTGGCTTTAATATATAGAATTTTTTGCTACCAATTTCTATTTGTTTGCCAAATTCTAATCCAATTAAAATCTTTGGATCAAAAACACCTAATCCTCTAATTTTATCGGTTTTATTCTGAGTATTTACAAAATATCTTTTATTTGTTTCTTCTATTAGCACAACTGTTTCTTTTTTTCCAACTTTCATAAGAATCTATCCATAGATATTTGTAAAGCTTCCGAAACTTAAATCTTCAAGGTCTATTTGATCAAGCCATTTTTCACTGCAGTTACATTCTATATTTTTAAAAACATTAATATTTTGTTTAAGTGAAAAATCAGAGATTGCTCGTAGATAATCTTTATCACATTTCGTACAATTATGTGCACCACGAGTAGTACCCCCCGCTACTATGTCGCATTTAATTATTTTATCTCTGAGTATTTTTTTACCCTCTTCTAGGATTTGTATAATGCTAAAAAGCCATGGTGGTCTGTATTGTCCACGTTTCCATAAATAATTTACAAGTGTATTCTTTTGGATGTTTACTGGATTTAATGATATGATATCTGTATTATTTTTAATTTTTTCTATTGTATTTATTGTATCATTAATTGCTTGTTTTTCTGTAAGTAATGGAGGTTTTACTAATACATATGTTTTTATATTAATATTATTTTTTTTCAAAACTTTTGTTGCTTTAATGTAATCATTATAAGTAAATCCTTTGTTAATGTTATTTTTTCGAATAGTATCATCTGAAGTCTCAAGACCTATTCCTATTTCAAATATTTTTGAGTCAATTACCTTTTTGATATTTTCAATTGTTTTATTTGTTATATATTCTGGTCTTGATTCTACAGATAATTTTTCAGCTGTTTCATATAGTTTTTTAAGGATTTTTTGTCTTATAATTTGATTTATTTCCATATCATCTAAAAAACTACCTGATGTAAAGATTTTAACTAATTTTTCGTTTCTGTATCTGTTCATAGCAAATTCAAATTGTTGTAATAGTTCTTTATCTGTAACTTCTGACCAGACACTATCATTAAAGTAACCGCACATGCTGCAACCTGATTTAAGTGCCCAACTGCAGCCTCGTGTTTTAAGTATTATTATAAAAGCATCAACAATTTTATCATTTAGTAAATCTTTCTCAGACCAACAGCTAACAGGTATTTTTATATCTGTTTTTTTTGGTTTAAAACCAATTTTTAATTCTTTGATATAGTTTGTTAATACCTTGTTCATTTCTGTTTCTTTTCATCCTTTTTTTTTCTAAAAATTAGAAGTACTACGGCGACTGCAGAAATAAAAATTAATATTTCAAAACCTGGGATTTGAATATATTCTATACCTTTACCTTCGATCACAGGTGGATCTTCAAGACCTATATTTTCAGTTCCAGTTTGAAAATAATATATTTGTGAGTCAACAATTGTATTATTATATTTTGTTGGATTCAAATTTTCTGTAGGAATTGTTGGTAATACAAATTTGAAATAATGTATTTTTTCTGCATATACTTTAACTGTAACATTTTGATTCGGGAGCCAACCTTTAAACTTTGGATAAGTAGTAAAATAATCATCTTTTTTACTTACATTTATTCTTGGACCATCATTAACAGTATAGTAAACAAAATCAACATCTGGTTTAACTTGAAAATTAATAGGAGTCGCAGAATAAACTAATGGCCCAGGAGAAGTATAAGCATTATCATGAGAAACTAGTTGTATAGTATTTTTACTATAGGTAAAAGACCTAGATTTTACTGTCTGGATACCATTTACATCATTCACTTTTAATTCAAAATTATATGTCCTATCTGTAGAGTAATTCATAGGATCTAAAAATTCATAACTAAAAATATTGTCTATAAAATCAAAATCGTTATTATCTATAGTTTGATTATTTATTATAAGGCTTATATCAGTTTTATGTACTCCAGAGTTATCTGTGATTTTTGCAACTATTTTAACTGAGTTTTCAAACTCTTGCATATCTGGTAAAATTATCAAATCAACCATTGGTGCTTCATCATCATAAAATGGTGGATTTACTAAAACTATGAAAATTAGTATCCATGTAAAAAAATATGTACCATATATCAAGAACCAATTTTTTTTTGTAAAATCAGAAATGTCTATATTAAATCGTTGGTAAATATATCTAATAAATGCTGCATTTGCAATAACTACTAAAAAGACTAAAAACCATCGTAAATCAGTACCGCTACCCATTAATGCCCAAAAACCAAAACATATAAATGCCATTAAGAGGGAAAATAGAAACGCTAAAAATGTAGCTTTTATATTTCTACGCTCTCGTTTAAGATAAGTTTCTTCATCAAATTTTGGTACTTTAAAGGTTTTTTCTTCTTTTTCTTCTTCATTATGTTTTCTTCGTTTAGCCATCGAGAGGGGGATAATGATTATTATTTATAAGTATTTTCTAATGTAAAAAACTTATATAAATATTTGAAGTTAGTTTTTAAAAAAATTTTATTCTATAAAAACTCAATTCCTTCCGGTAATTTATCCAAATATTTTCTAAAGCCTTCTGGCCAGTAATTGGGATCAAGTCCCTTCTGAGCAAGATATACTGTTGTCCATCGTTCTAATCCAATGCCAGAACACCCACTCCAAAGCTCACTTTTTTGTGATTTTATATTAAATGCTTTTATGTATTTATCACCCAGTATGCTTAAATTTTGAAATTCGAGCCATTCGCTAGTTTTTCTATCTCCACGATATGGCATATATGCCTCAAAATCAATTGTTCCAGTATCTTGAGTAACTCCATTTTCAATTTTCCCTGCTTGTTGCATATACCAAGGTGTAACCCATGCCATTCGCCATTCAAGATCGAAGATATCATTGAAAACATGTTTATAGCACTCTAGAAGATTCTCACGAAGTTTAAGCAACTGTTCGCGAGTTCCAATATACACCGGTTCAATTCTATGAAATTCATCAACACGTTCTATACCATGACGTCCTCCTGACTCATAGCGATTTGAAATTGCAGTTTTATCATAAACAAGTATAGGTAGACTTGCTTCTGATATTGTTTTATTCTTGAAACTCCAATAGATAACAGGACATTGCGCATAGCAGATGCCTGCTTTTGGCTGACTTAGATTTTTCATTAATTCATCTATATGAACTTCTTTAGTAATTTTAGTAAGATCTACAAAACGCTCCCAGGTAAGTGAATCACGAGTAGCAGGTTCTACCACATAGTAAAGTTCACCTGGCATTCCTTCCATATGCCCAGTTTTTAACCATACATTAAATGGAACTATGTGTGACTCAATTACTTCATTAAAACCAAGTGGTTTTAAAACTTCCTCAATTGCAATTTTTTCCATTGTTTTAAGTATAGCTGTGGCTTGAGCTCTGTAAAACCATTTACCTTTGGTAGGTCCTTGCTTAATCCATTCATTTTTCATCATCTCTTCAGTTGGGTCTTTATTCCATATAGGCTTTTTTTCAGGTGATTGCCATATTGCCTTCCAAAACTCGCTTTTTCCTTCATAATATTGATTTATAACTTTTTCATTTACGCGTTTTATTATCCTATCAATGTAATTTCTTTTTAAGAATTCTTCATCTAATTCTTTAAGTTTAACTGTAGCAAATTTATCTTTGAAAATTACATCAGCAAAAGGAATTGTTATATCTTTTAAGGGTTTTTTCTGTAGTTCAAAACTTATTTTATAATAAATTATTTTAATTTCACGCACACCTATATGTTTCTTTTTGCCAAATTCTTTTGATATCTCATTTTTAAGTTGCAGTAATGCATTATGAGGTCTGTAAACACCTGTAGAAATTATATTAAAAGATAAAGTGTTTTTTTTGGTATTTATATCTTTTATCTCTACTGTTTTATCTTTCCGATATATTTTATTATTAAAAACTTTATAAAAATATAATAATTCTTTCTTCATCGAGGAAATATCATCATTAAATGTAAAATTTGCCCTAAGGTCAAATATCATAATAAACACCAAAATAACATAAATACTAATTAATCTTTATCCACTATCTTACTTGCAACACTAATACAAGCTAGGTAATCATCAAGTGTATGAATCAAGCTAGAAATAGAATTACTTTTAATATGAGCTTTTAGATATTTACCAGAAATATTACTTTTAACAAAATTAAAATCATCAACACTTACAGAATGTAGGATTGTCTTAACTTTTTCTGAATTTTTAAAATCAATTGTTATATCACAAGATGCTTTCATATTTTTTACTTCCTAATTTGTTTATTAATTATTTCATCAACAAGATTTAGAAATTCTTCTTCTTTTTCACTAGCAATTGTTGCCCCACTTGATATAGCATGGCCTCCACCATGACCTCCCAGTTTACTTGAAGCCTCTTTCATTGCATATCCAAGGTCTAGACCCTTACTAACCAAATATTGATTACCTCTACAGGAAATATGAATTTCATCATCTTTCCTAGCGATTGAAATCAGTGGTTTTTGGATATCAAGAATAAAATTTGTAGCTATGCCTCCTATTACACCTCCAAGTGATGAATCATTACTATAAAAAAATCTAAAGTTTTCTTTTTCTAATAATCCATTTTTTTCAAGTTTTATTAATTCATCAAGTATTTTTTGTTTGTAATTTTTTTCAACTTTTAATACCTCTGAAATAATTTTGTTATCACCAAGAGCAAAAGAGAGAGCTAATCCTCTGCTGCCACCTTTTCCACATGCGTCTAATAGATCGGCATAACGTTCAAATTCGAAGTCGATATTTTCAGAGTAATAGCGTGTTCTTATTATGGTATCTAAAATATTTTTTTCGCAACCTTTTTGAATTAAATTTAGCATAAGATATGAATGTATTTTTTTAAGGTTTTCATTTGTTAAACCTTCAATTTTTATCTTTTTATCAATACCTAGGTTATCTAAAAATCTCTCAATATTATTTTTATTTCCAGATATAGCTGAATAATATGGATCAGTAGAGTAAAAGAGAGAATCAAAAATTGTTTCACTTGTAAATTTTATACCTGTTTTTTCTGTTATTATCCCTTGTTTTATTGCTTGATTTATTATTTTTTGATTATATCCTTTAAATCCACCGATATACTGTTTATCACCTGTTGCACCAACAATTGCTAGTGGTGATAAATTAAAATTTTCTTGGTTAATCGAATATGCAACACTTAAAGAGAGTGATGCACCACATGCCTCATAATTTCCATTAATACCAAAATAATTACAGTTTATTTGAAGAACATTATCTTTTGTTTTATTTTTAATTGGCTGATGATGATCTATTATAATACTCTGTGATTTCATTTTTTCAATTGTTTCAATCTGTCCACTGCCCATATCTGTAAAAATTATAAGTTCATTTTCTTCTTCTGAAATACGTTTTAGACCTTTATCAAAAGGATTACGCATAAGTGTTGTATGAAAATCAAAACCTGCATTATACAATGCTTTGCTTATAATTGCTGCTGCAGAAATTCCATCTGCATCGTAATGTGATACTACTCTAATGTTAGTATGTTTAGGATATGAAAAAATAATTTCTGATGCTTTTCTGCATATAACTTCTAGATTATTTGTCATAAAGAAAAAAGGATAAGAATAACTATCTAAAAAAGATAGTGTTTATTCGAACAACAGTTTTGCTTGTTCTGGGCTATATTTCCAATTTTTAGGCAATATTCCTCTGGAAATATAATATTTTGAAAGACGACGAATCTTAGATTCAGTAAGTTGTAGGTTTCGTTTGTTATGAATATCTTTTTTATTCTCATTTAAATGCTTACGAAGAGAAAGAGTAGTACTAATGAGATTACGTAAATCTTCAGGAATCTCTGGTTTAAGGTTATTTGCAGTTAGTATTTTTGAAATGCTTTTACCAGTGGAAATCTTTACATCTGGAACTGCAAATTGATCACGGAGAATCATACCTATTTCACTAGTTGACTTTCCTTGTTTTGCAAGTTCTATTACATGCGATTCTACTTCTCTAGTATTTAAACTACTCCAATCAGGATGTTCTTTACGATCGATTGGTCTAGTTGAACCAGATTTACCTTTTCTTCTTGCATGCATACGAGCCATATCTTTTTACTCCTTGAAAATATATAAAGTAAGACCAGAATAAGGTTTTAATATATAAAAGTAAAGGAAGAAAAAA
>JBFEOQ010000026.1:0-22882 GCA_041550515.1 Thermoplasmatota archaeon
AAATTGAGATTTTGCTCCATCTAAAATATTAGTAATTATATCTGATTTTATATTATTTGAATTTTTTTTATTTGATACATTTTCATTTTTTTCTTCTGAATTTGAAATCATTTAATAATCTCTAATTAAATTATTATTAGCATTAATGCATTATTTAAAATATAAAAATTTGTTTTTTTTCGTAATTTTATAATTATGTATAATGACATAAAATTTATTTATAATCTATGGTTCCTCTGCTGTGAATGGAAACAGAAATAATTTCCCAGCTATTTGGTCATACACCTAATATTCATG
The DNA here is from genome assembly GCA_041550515.1 of Thermoplasmatota archaeon. Lineage (GTDB taxonomy): Archaea > Thermoplasmatota > E2 > DHVEG-1 > DHVEG-1 > PFL35. The sequence goes on from JBFEOQ010000026.1 coordinate 298, forward strand.
ATATAATAATTGCATCTGTAAGTTTAGCATTTGGTTTTATTCTGTTACCTCAATTAAGAGATGTTTTTAAAGGTAAAATAAATCTGAACCTATATACTTCAAGCCTTACAACTATAGGTCTCATAATTCTTACAATTAATTTTTTTGTAATGGAATTTTGGATAAGCTTTGCAGCAGATTTTTTCAACTCAGTAATCTGGGGTTTATTATTCATATTATCATATAAAAACATTAAAAAAAATAAATCTTTATTACTTCATAAAACGACTTAAAAGTACTTTATTAACACGAAAATTACCTTTTTCTTTTATCAAATCAAGTTTTGTAATCAACGCAAAATCCAAAGCATTTTTACATTCACAGTCACGTTTGTAATTTATTGTTGGAATAAGCCTTTTTATAATATCTGCTGTATTTTTCTCATTTTTCTTAAGATTTTCAACTACATTATCGACACTAACGTCCTTTTCACCTTCATACCAGCAATCATAATCTGTTACATTAAGTATACCACATAAACACATCTCAGCTTCACGCGCAAGTTTTGCCTCAGTAGCAAGAGTCATACCAATTACATCTACATTCCAACTACGATACAGATTTGATTCGGCACGTGTTGAAAACTGTGGACCTTCCATACATATATAAGTTCCATTATGTACATTTAATGTGAGTTTTTTCATAGCATCATAAGCAAGATCAGATAGTTTTTTACAAAACGGATCTGCAAACCCTACATGAACAGTAATTCCTTTATCAAAAAAAGTTGTTTCACGTTTAAAACTTCTATCTATTAACTGGTTTGCTATTACAAAATCACATGGTTTTATTTGTTTTTTAAGGCTTCCAACAGCAGCAGTTGATATAAGATATTCTACACCAGATAGTTTCATAGCAAAAATATTAGCACGATAATTAACCTTATGCGGTGGATATATGTGTCCTTTGCCATGGCGTGATAAAAAAGCAACATCTATATCTTGAATTTTTCCAATAGTTATTTTATCTGAAGGTTTTCCAAATGGAGTATCAATATCTATTTCTTCAGCATTTTTAATAATACCCATATTGTATAATCCACTACCACCAATTATTCCAACTTTTGCTACCATAATTTGGACTGAATAGAAATAACTAAAAAAGCTTTTTGCTTTACTATTTAAAGGTTATAAAATGGATCAAGGGGAAAAAATATTCTTTATAGCTCAATCTATAAAATCAAAAATTAGAACTGTTGAACATTGGCCTAAAGAAGGTATTATGTTTCGAGATATAACAACACTTCTTAAAGATGCTCAAGGTTTTAAAGAAACTATTGACTTACTATATGAACGATATAAAGATAAAAAAATAGATATAGTAGTTGGAATTGAAAGTCGTGGTTTTATCTTTGGTGCACCACTTGCATATTTATTAAAAACAGGTTTTGTTCCTGTTCGTAAACCGGGTAAACTTCCTGCAGAATGTGAAAGTGAAGAATATAATCTTGAATATGGTAGAGATAAAATCGAAATACATAAAGATTCAATAAAAAAAGGTGATAGAGTATTAATCGTCGATGATCTCATTGCTACTGCTGGAACTGCAAGTGCTGCAAGAAATCTTGTTAAAAAACTTGGGGGAAAGTTAGTAGAATGTGCATTTATAGTTGAATTAGTTGATCTTAAAGGTCGTGATAAACTAAAAGGTGAACAAATTTATTCAGTTGTTGAATTCGAAGGAGAATAAATAATTTGGTTTATGATGTTATAATAATTGGTGCAGGACCAGCTGGTTTATTTGCAGCCTATGAATTATGTACAAATTCATCACTTAAAATTCTAATATTAGATAAAGGTAAAGATATTAAAGATAGAGTTTGTCCATCAATGAAAGAGATTAGAAGATGCTATAAATGTAAACCATGTAACATCTTATGTGGCTTAGGTGGGGCTGGGGGTCTTTCTGATGGAAAACTTAATTTAAAATCTGATATTGGTGGTAACTTAGAGGAATTTATATCAAGAAGTGAAGCAGATAACTTAATTGACAAAATTGATAATCTTTTTTTAAAACATGGAGCATCGATGAAACTATATGGAAAAGATTCAGTTTTTTTAGAAAGAAAAGCAGCTACCTGTGGTATTGAATTTATACCAATACCTCAGCGTCATATTGGTTCAGATATTCTTCCAAGTGTTATTACATCAATTAAGAATTTTCTCGAGAACAAGAGTGTTGTTTTCAACTTAAACACAGAAGTGATACAAATAAAAAAAAATGATCTGTATAACCTAACCCTTGCTAATGGAAATGAAATACAAACACGTTTTATAATCGTAGCGACTGGTCGCGCTGGATCTGATTGGTTTAACTCTGAGGCAGATAGACTCAAAATAAAAACTCAATTTGCACCAATAGATATAGGTGTAAGAGTTGAAGTCCCAGCAGTTGTAATGGAAAACATAATTGAGTATGCATGGGACCCTAAGTTTCATATTAATACAAAAAAATATGATGATTTTGTTAGAACTTTTTGTACTTGTCCTAATGGTTTTGTAGTAACTGAAGACTATGGTGAATATATCTGTGTTAATGGACATAGCAGTAACTCTGATAAATCAGATAACACCAATTTTGCTTTATTAACTAAAATTGAGCTTACCGAACCTGTAGAAGATACTACAGCTTATGGTGTATCTATTGCAAAACTAGCTACAACTATCGGTGGTAGGATGCCTATAATTCAGCGATTAGAGGATTTAAAAAGCGGTCATCGTTCAACTTTTTCAAGAATTGAGAAATCCTTTGTAAAACCAACATTAAAAAATGCAACACCTGGGGATATATCAATGGCTTTACCACATAGACTAGTTGAAAATGTAATAGAAGGACTTGAACAATTAGATAGAGTGATACCAGGTGTTAATAGTGATTCAACACTATTATATGCTCCTGAAATCAAGTTTTATTCAATGCGGTTTATTGTAAATAAAAATCTTGAAACTAATTTAACAAATTTCTTTGTTGCGGGTGACGGAGCAGGTTTATCCCGTGGTATAATAACAAGTGCTGCAACTGGTATTATAGCAGCTCGTGGGATTATTAAAAAAAATTTGTAAGTAGGTAGTTAATAAATGGATTTTTTAGTTATGTGCATTGGTAATCCCCAGGGCGGTGATGATGCAGTAGGACCATATATTGCTAAAAAATTAAAACGATTTAACATCGACGTTGTAGATTGTAGGACAGCTCCAGAAAATTATACAAATGTAGTAAAACAATTAAATCCAAAAAAATTAATTATTATAGATGCCGCAGAAATGGGACTCAAACCAGGGGAAATACGTATTGTTCCAAAGGAAAAAATTGGTGTTATGACAATTAGTACTCATGGACTTCCCATATCAGTATTAATGGAATATCTTGAAAAATATGTAAAAGAGGTGATTTTAATAGCAATACAATCACAAAAAATGTCTGGTTATATGACAAAAAAAATTAAAGAAAAAGCAAACTTACTTATCAACATCCTTAGAGAGAATAAAATACAAACATTATCAGTATTAAAATAAAATATTATTAAAAACTAACTTTTCCAGATTTAATTAGTAATATAGAATAGTAAAAAAATTATTTTTATAATTGATATTTAATAATTTAATTGAATATTTTGAAATATGGGAAAGACTTGTACAACAATACTTTAAAAGCTTGAGAACAGACAATACATGTGATAATAATGTTAATAGTGGGACAAGTAAATAACCAAGAGGAATTAAACGAAATTACTTTTATCGCAAAACTTTTTGTTGTTGGACAGAGAGCACGTGAATTAGCTAATGAAATAAAAAAATTTAATTAAAAATTAATTCTAAATTTTTTTCTGTTTTTTTATTCAATAAACTTTATTAGGTCGCAATTTGTTTAAAAAAAACTGGTGAGATTACTGGTAAATTTAACTTTTTATGGCGGTGTAGAAGAAATAGGTGGAAACAAAATACTTTTAGAAGACGATGATACTAAGCTTTTTTTAGATTTTGGAATGAGTTTCGGTCGACGAAGTAAATTCTTTGAAGAGTATCTTAATCCAAGGTCTGCAAATGGAATAGGAGATTTTCTTACCATGGGTCTTATTCCAGATATTTCTGGGGTTTACCGTGATGATTTATTAGAGCATTTTGGTAGAAAACAACAAAATCATGAAATTCAAGCAGTAATATTATCACACGCTCATGCAGATCATGCAAATTATATATCATTTCTACATAAAGATATACCAATATATTGTGGACAAACATGTAAATATATTCTAGATGCAGTAGATGAACAAACTCAGAGAACTATCGAAAACGAAGTTTTAAGCTATAAGAAAAGACCAGTTTTTAAAAAAAATTACAGAGATCTACCTTTACATAGAAAATTTAATACATTCAGAACAGACGATAAAATAAAAATTGATTCAATTGAAATAGAACCAATTCATGTTGATCATAGTGTCCCTGGAGCATATGGCTTTATTATCCATACTTCAAATGGAGCAGTAGTTTATACAGGTGATTTACGATTACATGGAACGCATTCGGAAATGACTAAAGATTTTATACAAAATACTATCAGAGTAAAACCTATTGCAATGATTACTGAAGGAACTAGAATTGACACAGGTCAAACAGGTGAATCGGAAAAAAAAGTATATAATAAATCAAAAAGTCATCTAAAAGATAATAAAAATTTTTCCATTGTTGATTTTAATTTTAAAGATGTTGACCGTTTTACAACTTTTTATAATATTTCAAAAGCCCTTGATAAAAAATTTGTAATTAGTTTTAAACATGCATGTTTCTTAGAGCGATATCATAAAGATCCGAAAATTAAATCACCAGATAGCCGTGATGAAAATATTCTTATTTTAAAACCTAAACGTCTTACTGGAACTTATTGTGATGAAGATTATAATGAAGGATATATTAAGAATCGTTTAAATTATCCTAATATTATAACATCTGAAGAGATTAGTAAAAATCCAGGAAATTTTTTGATAGTTTTGAATTTTTGGTATCTTAATCAACTTATTGATTTAAAACCTACAAGTGGAGTTTATATTCATTCTCTTTCAGAGCCATTTAATGAGGAAATGGAAATCTCATATGAACGTATGGTTAACTGGATTCAATTTTTTAATATGAATTTTATTCAGTCTCATTGTTCTGGACATATTAATGGAGCTGATTTAAAAAAATTGATTGAAACTGTTAAACCAAAAGAGTTATTTCCTATTCATACTGAGAAACCAAAGTTATTTAAAAATATTAAAATGAAAACAAATATAGTCAAGGAAGGAAAATCCTACAAAATTTAAGACTTAATTTTTAAAACCATAAGGAAAAATGTTTAAAGTGTAAACTTATAAATATTTTAATATAATATTCCACTATCTAAGGGAGGAAATGATAAAAAATGACTGATTTACTTGATTATCCAAATAAAAAAGATGAGCAAACTTTAATTAAAACAGATATTGGTAAACGTAAAAAAGAACAATTCATTCAAAATTTAAGAGAAGGAGATGTTGTAAACGATTTTTATGCTATTAAAATAAAAAATCCTCCTCGAACTTATAAGCGTGGGACATGGTTTAGTTTAGTAGTTACTGATAAAACTGGTGAAATCTCAGTAAAATATTGGGGTGGAGACAATAAAGAACGTGTAAAAAGGCTTTATGATAGTTTTAAAACAGGAGATGTAGTTCAAATTCGTCTTGGAAATGTTGAATCCTACGAAGAAAAACCTCAGATAAGTATTAATGAAACAAATGGAGGAATTCGTAGGTGTAGTTCTAATGAATATGAGGTATCAGATTTCATTCCTTCACTTGATGAGAAAAAAATTAAGGAATTATTTGAGTTAATCAAACAAGATATTAATAATATAGAAAATCCACAACTTAAAAAACTCCTTGATATATTTTTCAGAGATGATTCTTTTGTCAAAGAATTTTGTAATAGTCCTAGTGCTATGACTCATCATCATAGTTATGTTGGTGGAAATCTTGAACATACAGTTGGAGTCGTAAGGCTTTGTAAAAATATTTGTGAAATGTATAATGGAATAAACAGAGATTTAGTTATATGTGGTGCAATTTTACATGATGTAGGCAAACTAAAGGAATATAATATAACTGCATCAATTGATAAAACAAATATTGGAAATTTCATTGGACATATTGTAATAGGTGACCACTGGATTCGTGAGAAAATAAAAGAGCTTAAAAATAATGGAGAAACTTTTGATGAGGAAATGGAAAATAAAATTTGCCATATAATCTTGAGTCACCATGGAAAATATGAATTTGGTAGCCCTAGGATGCCAAAAACTGTTGAGGCCATGGTTGTCCATGCGGCGGATATGATGGATTCACAAGTTAAAAATTTTATACAAATTATCGAAGAAGGTCGTAAAAAAAGTGAAGATGACTGGGGTTATATCTGGGATTCTGATTTAGGTATGAAAAGACCTATGTATCTTGTTAACCAGGAGTAAAAAAGATGAAAAAGGATATAATTGATATAATATGTTGTCCTATATGTAAAAAAAATCTAATATTAAAAATTGAAAAAGAAGAAGAAAATGAAATTATAAAAGGTTTTTTTACTTGCAAAAATTGTAAAAAGATATATAATATATCAGATGGAATCCCTAATTTTTTACCAAAATAATCTAATATTATTTAAAAAAAATTATCTAAATAAAGTTTTTTATATCTTTTAATAAATCCTTTGACTCTTTAAGATCTTTGATATATTTTTTAAAACGAGGTGCACGTCTATCTAGAATCACAGCAATACCTCTATCTTTTTCATCTCGTATTAAACGACCTATAGATTGTAGTAATTTTCTAGCAGTAGGAGCTTCAACAGTATATTCCCAACCTTTTCTAAATTTAATATCATAATAACGTTGCAAGCCACGTTGACGAGCAGTAGGTTTTGGATAAGGAATACCTATAATTAAAGCAATTTCAAGTTGCTCCGCTGGAAAATCCATCCCCTCACTAATGCGCCCTCCCATAACACTAAACAGAGTGGCACTCTCGTTTTCTCCATTACCATATTGCTTAAAATCAGATACTAAATCCATTAGAGCAGATTGGGACATTTTTTTCTCTTCAAAAAGAACTGATCTATTAATTTTTTTAATATTATTATTGCATCTAAACATATTCATTATATTAAAACTAGGGAAAAAAACCATAGTATTTTTTGGAAAATTATTACAAATATGAGTAACATGATTTATCATACGGTTAACCATGCCATTATCTTTTATTATATCTTCATATTTGGTAGAAACATCATCAACAAAAAAAATTCGTCTATTATCCTTTGGAAAAGATGAGGGAAACGAAACCATTTCGGTTTTTTCAGGTAAACCTAGAGAATCTCTATACTCTTCTAAAGGCTCAAGAGTACCACTCATATGAATAGTTGAATGAAAAACACTAAGAACCTCTGTTCCTAAGCTAGGATCAAGACAATAGGCTTCAATACATGGATTATTACCACCACCCCCATCAACAATTAACTTTACATATTGCTCAATCTCTAAACTCATCCAAAAACCTAAAAAAACACCAAGACTATGCAGATACGAACGTGGTAATTTTCCTTCTTTTTGACGATATTCCTGAATTTTTTCGCCATATGCTACAAGATCACCTATTAAATCATGAAGATTTCTACTATTGATTTTTAAACGACTAATTATTTCTGTTTCAAATTCATGACTTGGGATAAATGCATCTGTATTTTTTACTACACCCGTTCTAATACCATTTTCTAATATTGAATAAACATAAGTATCTCTAAGATCTTTAATAATATCCTCAAGTATTTTACAAAAACTAGAGACAGTTTCTCCTCCATCAAGCATAGAAGGGTCACCATATTTCTCTGCTTCTAAACCACAATTATTAAGCATAAATAAACTTAGTTGAGAGGAATATAAATCACGAATATAATCAGGAAGATTGTGTGCTTCATCAACAACAAGTATTATATCATCCTCAGCAACTCCTAATGAATCTAAAAGCATATTTCGTATCATTAAGTCAAAAACATAAACATAAGGAACAACTACCAAGTTACTTTCTTTGATTAAAATCTTATTAATCTCATATGGACAAATACCCTTTTTTTCACAATATTCTATAAATTCTTCTGCAGTTGGTAAATTCCTTTTAAACCATTTTTTTATTTTATCTGTTTTTTCTTTATCAAGAAAGCAACGATAATACTCGCAACCCTTAGAAGGATTATTCTTTGTTTTCTTTTTTTCACTACTACAAAAACGAGATAATTCTTCAGAAGTACCCTGTGAAAGTTCAATATTTTTTCTTGCAAGGATACACATATTTGCCCGTCCTTGCATACCTACGCCTATTAGATTGTCATATAAATTCGGATTTTTTTCTCTGATTGATCTAATTTCAAGTATAACTTGTCTTTGCTGAGCATTAGTCCGTGTAGTATATACAATTTTCTTACAGTTTTCTAATGCATATTCAAGAGTTGCAGAAATAGTACATATTGTTTTACCAGAACCAGTCCCTGATTCAAAAACTAAGTGATGTCTATCTTCAAGTATTCTTTTGATTGTTTGAATTATAGCTATTTGATTTTTTCTGGGAGTATACGGGAAAAGATTCATTTTATGATATTTTGTATATCTAATGTACATAAAAAGTCTTATTAGGACATTATTTAAACTATAAAATGTTAAATGTCAACAACCTTGGAATGTTATGAAAAATCCAACATTAGAAGTTCCATATGAACTTTCACATTTATAACAAAGTTTGATTTTATTAAGTTCATCTTTCTTAAAAATTTCTTTTTTTTTATTATATTAACTTGCTAGCTTTTAAATATGTATATAATTAATTTTGAAAACATTTAAGAAATCTATCAGAATCATCCAATCTCAATGAAAGAGAAAAATACTGATTTTCGTTTTGTTTTAAACGATACACTAAAAATATTTTTCAAAGATTTTATCAAAATAAGTCTAAGACATCCATCCCAGGCGTTATTCTTCTATAAAACATATAGATGGCAAAAAAAAGCAGCTAAAACAAGAGAAAAATGGCAAAAAAAAGGAATACCTGTTCCACCGATAATGCTTTTCAGTATCACACATAAATGCAATCTAAACTGCAAGGGATGCTATGAAAAAACAATTCGACCAGCTGCAAAAGAAGAATTAACAGATGAAGAACTTGGAGATATAATAAAACAAGCTCATGAACTAGGAATATCATTTGCTGTAATAGCAGGTGGAGAACCCTTTATAAGAAAAAAATTCTTTGAGATAACTAAACACTACCCAGAGATGATATTTTTAATATTTACAAACGGACTACTTCTAAATCAAGATATGATTAATACATTAAAGAAACAGAAAAACATTGTACCACTTATAAGTTTGGAAGGTTGCGAGGAAGAAACAGATGAAGTACGTGGAAGAGGTGTATACAACAGACTCGAAAGCATAATGAATAAACTAAAAAAACAAACACTATTTTTTGGAACATCATTAACATTGACAAGCAAAAACTATAATACAATTACAAGTCAAGATTTTATTCAAAGATTGATAAATACTGGGTGTAAATTCTTCATATTTGTTGAATACAACCCAATAAAACCAGATACAGAACATTTTATGGTAACAGCATCTCAAAGAGAAAAAATAATGGATATAGTAAAACGTTTTAGAGAAAATTGGCCAGCATTATTTATAGAAATACCAGGTGATGAAGATGAAATCGGAGGATGTCTTGGTGCTGGAAAAGGATTTATACATATAAGTGCTGAAGGAGATGTAGAACCTTGTCCCTTTGCACCATATTCTGATATGAATCTTAGAAAAGTGTCATTAAAAGATGCATTAAAATCTGATTTTCTTAGAAAAATACGTCAAAATCATACCCGACTACATAGCTCAGATGGTAGTTGTGGATTATGGGCAAAACGAGATATGGTTCAAAAATTACTAAAAGAAAAATAAACTTGTTGGATATAAAATTTTTTCTTTAAATTCTTAACAAAACCTTCTGCATTTTTCAAGTATTTATAAATTGATCTAAAACCGTTAATTCTACCAAACATTTTCAAAAATTTATTTATATTTAATCCAGAATAAATAAAATCGACAAAAACTTATAATCTTTGGATTATAATTTTGCTTAACCTTCTTATGAGCCTTTTTAAAAAATCCTTGCTAAAACCAACTTTATTTAAACTATTACTGTAAATATACAGGATTATTATAATTCCTAGAGTAATTACTAAAACCAATTTTTAATATGAGAATCATATGAAAATGGAGTTAACGCGATAAAAGTATTCATTTCACATAGTTTTTAATTTTTAAACCGCGTTTCCATTGGATATTAAAAAGATTTTCTAATACATTTGGTTTAACAAATTGTTTTTTTAATTTTGTTGTATATTTTTATGCTTTTATACACAATGGTATATACTACCTAATGCATACTGGTACCATCCTACAAATGTGAGATAATCAAAATATTAAGGATGATTATTTTCGTCCAAATCTCTTTTTTAGGTGGAATAAGTGGGGGAAAATAAAAGATGGTTTATGTATTAGATGAAGAAGGGGGACTAATGATTAATTGGTGTAGAAAAAACCGTAAGTCAACGGACAAAGCTAAATGCTCTATGGAATGTAATTTATGTGAATACTTTGGAGTGATAGGCAAATCTGTTGCAGACACTTGGCAGGAAAAAATAAGGAAAAATAAAATATTAGTCGATGCCGATATCTTTATTAATGCTTAAAAAAAGGATGAAACAGCTAGAGTTTGTCAAGAATTGTTAGTTTGAACATTATATATCATTTTTGTATTTAGGGGAGAAAAAATATGCAAAAAGATGAGCTTATTCAATTTCACATGTTTTTATTTCAATTAAAAAATCATCTAGAGGGTCTGTTTGATAATTATAAAGGATTGGAATTTCAATCTTATGAAAAATTAAATATTACACCACATCAGGTCTATAAGTCTAAGAGAGAACAGGAACTTGCTATATTTATATTAAGTAGGGGAATTGCAAACTTTTTATCATATAATAATTTTCCAGGTTTAGAAAAGACTTCTAACAGACTTGGTCAAATATCAGAACGTCATATTACTGAAAAAGAAAAAAGATTTATCCTTTTGTAGAAATGAAATTGGTTTAACAATTTGTAGTTTATATAGGGTGCTTTTTTAAATTTTATTTATTAACATTTGTTAAGGAGAGTTTTATAAGCAAACAAATGTTTTGAAATAATGATTCGATGGAGAGATAGTCAGAATCACAAAAAGTATCGTACAGAGATTGAATAAGCATAAAGCGCTAAGAGATTTTATTATGAATCATTTATAAATGAACACTATAAGAAGGTTCAAAGGAAAAAAAGAAGGTAGTTGGAGCGTAAATGTTGATTTGGACCAGGTACAATAATATAAATTCACTAATCCACGTTTACGGGTAAATTCGTGTTCACTTCTCAACAAGAGCATACAGTTATTTTTCCTCCTATAAAAAAATCTAAAAAATTCGTATGCAACCTTGATTCAAGCAACACAGTATATTGCTCATATTGCGGATATGGGCAACCTGGAAAAACAATTTGTCACAACTGTAAGTCAAAGAATATAAAAAAAATGAGCATATTACGAAAATTCCTTATGTCTACCTTGGTAACATGTGAATGTAATATATGTTAATACAAATATTTATTACTGATTTCTTTTCAACATTACTATTCCTTCCTTTTTGTTTTTAAAAAAAATATCCGCTAATAGCTCTGTATATTTTACAAATGATTGACAGTATGTAAATCAAAATTTTATTTTGGAATTCTAAATTTAGTACCAGGAATTTTTCGAGTATGTTCTTTTATTCTATGTTGTTTCATCTGTGCTTTAGTTATAAAATATTTTTGACAAATATCACATTTAGGCATTTAGGCATATCCTTTATTATGTACTTTTGTATAATGTATATGTAGCGCCCTTTCACTTTTAAAGGATTTACCACATTCTTCACATTTAGGCATATTCCTTATCTCCTTTAACCCACAATCATCAAACTTAACAACACCACTCTCTTTTTTAAATATTATAATATTTTCATTTAGTTAATAAAATCTTCGGAAGATTTAATATAATTTAACCCAAAGATTGTTAAACCATTTTTGTAACGGAAGGTCATTTAATAAATTTTTATTCCATTGCTCTTGGATATCAATCTTAAATGATTCTGCATTGAATGAACCTGAAAGACAAAACTTGCTCCATTTTACCATATCTTTTTCTACTTTAGTATAACATTTCTTACATACTAAAAATCTTTTTCCTAATGCATGATGATGCCCTTCTAGGATATCTAATTTCTTATCACATTCTTTACAATATATCATAATATTTCTCCTCGTTTAAAAATGATTTTCGACGATATAATCGTCATTACTTTCTATTTATCTAATATTTCATAGTTTTCAGAGTAAAATACGTCAACTCATACATCAGCTCATGTAAATCTTGCTCTTTGAAAGTCATCTGCTTCTAATAATTGAAGTCGTTTTCGCTCCCTCCAGTTCATATCATTTTCAAAGACCGTAAATTCTCTCTATATATTCAGTGATTCCACCCGCCCTTTTCCGAAATTTGTCTTTATTTTTTAGAATTATAGTATCCACTGAATCAGTTATTTTTTCCTCCATATAAACCTATATATATTTCCTAGTTGTAATACTTTATTATCTCCAAGAATTTTCTAAGGATGCTCCTAAATAAAAAAGGAGAGTTTAAACACTAATTTACCTTTAAAATTACATCAAAAATAATGCTGTATTTAACCAACTTTATTTAAACTATTAATTTTTAAGGAATTTAATCATGGTTTTAAACCCATTTAATGAAATAATAAACAAACTTAATTCTAAAATCCCTGCAAATTTAAAAACATATTTACCTAATAAATGGCAAAAAAATGGTAATGTTTTAATAATTAAACTGCCAAAATCATTAAATGAATATAAAAAAACTATTGGAGAAGTTTATTCCAAAGTTCTAAAATGTAAAACTGTTTTAAATAATAAAGTAGAAGTTTCAGGAGAACTCAGAGAACCAAATACAGAATTAATATTTGGTTCAAATAAAACAACTACAATTCATAAAGAAAATGGTGTTAAATTTAAACTAGATCCTCAAAAAATTATGTTCTCTTCAGGAAATATAAATGAGCGTATTCGTATGGCAAATATCTCAAATAATAATGAAATTATTGTAGATCTTTTTGCAGGGATAGGTTATTTTTGTTTACCTTTGGCAGTTTATAGTAAACCAAAAAAGATTTTTGCATGTGAGAAAAATCCTATTTCTTATGCTTTTCTCAATGAAAATATAACTTTAAACAATGCTAATTCAATTATTGAACCATTATTTGGGGATAACAGAGAAGTTACACCTACAAATATTGCTGATAGAGTACTCATGGGTTATTTTGGTGAAACTATTCTTTTTTTAACAACCGCCTTTAAATGCCTTAAAAACAATTGTGGTATAATACATTTCCATGATAAATTCCCTGATAAAGAAGTACCAAATATAGCAATGAAGGATATCAAATACAAAGCAGAAAAATTCAAACTAAAAATTAAGTTATTAAAATACATAAAAGTAAAATCTTTTGCTCCGGGTATTAGTCACTATGTCTTTGATTTAAGGATTGATAAAAAATGAGTAATATAAAATTATTTATTTATCATGCAAATGAAGATGATCCTAAAAAATGTACTGCTAAAAAACTTTTTAAATTTGGTTTTGTAAAACTTGAAACAAAAATCAATAGAACACCAAGAAATGCTATTTTATTAAATCCTTTTTCAAAAAAAAGTATATCACCAGAAGATAAAAAAATAGCTCTAAAAAATGGTATTATTGCTGTTGATTGTTCATGGGAAAATGCTGAAAATAGTTTTAATTATTTAGATAAAAGAAATTATTCCAGGGCACTCCCATTTGTCATCGCGGTAAATCCAGTGAATTATGGTAAACCTTTCAAACTTTCAACATTAGAAGCATTTGCCACAGCATTATATATTCTAAATTGTATTGAAATTGCTGAAGAGATGCTTAATTTATATAAGTGGGGCCCTAACTTTCTTACTTTAAATAAGGAACCTCTTGAAGATTATAGAAAATCTGAAAACAGCAGTCAAGTAATAGATTTAATGAAGAAATATTTTTAATAAATTATTAACTAAAAATAGTATAAAAGCTATTATAAAAACTTTGGTAATATGAAGAGATTTAAATAACAATATATAATCCTTCATACATAAAAAAAAAATAAGGTTGAAAAAAAATGAAACAAAACCTTGAGATATTTTTCAATCCAAAAACAATCGCTGTGGTAGGAGCAAGTAAAGACTCAAGAAAAATAGGACATGCAGCACTAAAAAATTTACTTATTTCTGATTATCAATGTAAGATATTTCCAATAAACCCAAAAGAAAAATCAATTCTAGGTCTAAAATGTTATAAAAAAGTAACACAAGTCTCAGAAAAAATAGATCTTGTACTTATTAGTGTTCCAGCTGCAATAGTACCTAGTATTTTAAAAGATTGCAGAGAAAAAAAAGTAAAAAATGTAATAATAATTTCCTCTGGTTTTAGTGAAATAGGAAATCATAATCTGGAAAATGATCTTAAATCAATAATAAAAAATTCAAAAATGAGAGTTTTAGGACCAAATGTCATGGGTTATAAAAATGCATCAATAGGTCTTGATGCAAGTTTTGTTTATGGAACTCCTCGTAAAGGAAATATAGCTTTAATAAGTCAAAGTGGAGCATTAGGAATAGGTATGATCTATATGGCAAATAACGAATACATGGGTTTATCAAAAATAGTAGGAGTTGGAAATAAAATCGATATAGATGATGATGACCTAATAGATTATTTTGCATACGATCCAGAAACAAAAGTAATAGGTCTCTACATTGAAGCAGTAAAAAATGGTAGAGAATTTATGAATGCTATAAAAAGATGTAGCAAATCTGTTCTAATAGTAAAAGCAGGTAGAAGCGAAGCAGGGGCACGTGCAACAGCTTCACACACAGGTAGTATGGCAGGTAGTGATAAAATATATAGTGCTGCAATAAAACAAGCAGGAGGCATACGTTGCAGAGATATAGTAGAATTATTTGATAGAGCAAAAGCATTAAGTGGTCAACCACCCGCCCAAGGAAACCGTATAGGAATTGTAACAAATGGAGGCGGTCTTGGAATAATGTTAACAGATGCATGTGAAGCAAATGATTTAATAATACCAAAACTTTCAAAAAAAACATATAAAAAAATAGAAAAAATATTACCCGATCTAATAAAACCAAATAATCCAATCGACGTAATTGCAGATGCAGGCTTTTATAGATACGAAACAGCAACAAGTGCACTTCTTGAAGACCCAAATATAGATGGAGTAATAGTAGCAAGTGTACATGGAGGATACGCAAGACCAGAAGAATTCACAGGAGCAATATTAAAAATGATAAGGGAAAGAAAACTACACGAAGAATACAAAAAACCAATACTTGCAACATGGGTAGGAGGACGAGAATACGAAGACTTAGTCTTAGATCTAAAATCAGCAGGAGTACCAATATATCCAAGTAGCTGGAGAACCGCACGGGCAATGCTAGGTTTATATTTAGAAGGTTTAAGAATTAAAAAAGAACAAAAAAAGAAAAACTAAACAACCCAATCAACACCTAATACCTCTTCCCAATCCGGACAAGAGCCATCCCATTTATCAGAAATACTAGTAGACACACATTTTTTACAAATACCAATAATTTTAAAATAACAAGACTTACAAACAAACTTCTCACATTTAAGACAAACATGTTCAGCTTTTTTTCCACCACAAATCTGACATACACCAGTCGGCTTTTTCATAACTTTATCTTTATTTCGCTCCAAGGATTTAACTTCTTCTTTAGAGTTTTGAATCCAACGTTTAAGCTCCTCATTCATAAATTTTTCAGACACGATAAATAAATCACCTAACCCATAGAAATAAAAAATATGTATTTAATAAACTTATTTATCAAAATCAAATTTACTAACTCTTCTTTTATTATTAAGAAAATTACCAAGAACATGAAAAAATGGTGTAACAAACAAAAGAAAAACTATATGCCAAACACTAAAAGTATTAAAAAACCAATTACCCTCTGTTAATTTAGCTGCCTGCAATAAAGATGATACAATAAAAACCAAAAATAAAACACCTAAAATAAAATCAACCTGATCAAAAGGAATCCAATCCTTTCCACGTTCTATACTAAAACGCCTTTTAAAAAAACTTTCAACTATATCACCAAAAAGGGCACCAAAACTTATAGAAAAAATAATTGGTATCATAATTGGAAAACCTGTAAAATCAAGTTTTTCAAAAGAAATAAAATTATAATCAGTGGGAGTAATAATTTTTGCTACAATAGAAAGGCTAAAACCACCAATCATGCCAAAAAGAATTCCAAGAATAAGACCCCGCCAAGTTTTACCATCTCCAAATATTCTTTTTCCATCCCTGTAATTTTTACCAAAATCAATTGGAATTCCACCACCTAAAAGAGCTGCACAACCATTTGCTATATAAGCTGGTAATATAAGCCAGAGACTCTGAAGAATAATTTCATAAACCATTAAACAACAAAAAACAGAAATGTAGCTCTTACTTAAAAATTATATTAAAAAAATTTAATCTCTACGACTAAGCTTTAAGCCTTTATAACAAAATTTATTGCTTCTTTTAACGAGTCCTTTTAATGCTAAACTTGATAAGTTAAAGTTTTCTGCAACCATATTTCCAAATTTACCATCTTCACCAATATATGTAAAAATTTCATCTTCAAGTTTTCTGAATTCTTTAGCATTTAAACTTGCAACAGTAAAAATTTCACTAATTTCATTAACAGGGCAAGAAATATTAATGTTAAAAGCAGAATAATAAGAACGATATTTTTTCTGAGGACGCCCATCAATTCCTTCTTCAGGAGTGGTCCATTTTGTTTCAACAAGTTTCATTTTGTCAAAATATTCAAGTGCATTAGCTCCATCATCACCATACTTTTCAATTATATCACTCATTGGTTTCCAATCTTGTAAAAGTTCTGAAAACACTTCTTTTTTCACTTTATTATCAAATGCTCTAAGTAAAGGCACGAGATCAGTTGAGTCATTAACAACTTTGGTTCGCATCATATTTATCAATCTGTGGTTAGCAACATTTATAACCTAAAAGTTAATAATAATATATAAAATATCTTTATAAATCTTCTTATAGTCATAAAAAAGTATCAGATACAATAAAAAATCAAGTTTAATATAAAATTAAAAAAATTTTTTTTAAAATACTATGGTTTGTAATTTTTATTTAGAAATGGAATTTTTTGGATTGGAGTTAACAATACATTCCTTATTCAGGAGAAAATGAAAAAAGGAATTTTATCCTTTAATATAAAAAAATGGTTTAAAAAAAATTGTTTTTTTAATAAAATATTTTTTAAAAATATTGCATATATTTCTAACAATATTTAATATAAGATAATTTATATAGTTTTGATAGATATGAATTATTTATAAAAGGGAGGCTGGAAATACATGCAAATAAAGTTATTAAAAAAAAGTTTAGTAATTGGATTAATAATTTTATTTGTTTTTACTAATGTTTTATCCAATGTTGCAGGTGTTAAAATTGAAAATAATGATGAATCAAATGATATAGTAAAATTTTTTATATATGATTGTGAAGATGGAAAGTGTGGAAAAATTGTTAAAGAAATATCTATAAATAAAGCACTTGAATTAAAAGATAAAATATATTCACTATTACAAGGACCTGGATCTGTTTATGAAAAAATTGTTAAGCAAATATCTTTACTAGAAGAATATGATTTGATTCCAAAAAATATATCAAAAGAAAAAATATTAGAAAACACTAAAGTAAAAAACACGAAAATTATAGAGAGATTAGGAAGATTAAGAATTAATCTTCTTATTGACAAAGATATAAAAAAACAAGGTTATATTAATTTTTTTGGTGGTATAGGTTTTATAGGTTTGCCTGGAGTTATTTTAGCTTTGGGTACACATACATTTATTCCTACTGTTGGTGTGGATATAGCATTGAAAAGTTGGGGTGATTTTTTTACTGTTACTACTGGTTTATTAGGAACATTTGAAGGAGGAGGTTATAATTGGGGGAGAATACTTGGTTTCGGTGGTTTTTTAATATTGGGATTATTAGGTATTTATATGCCTGTGGTTATGGGTGTTGGAGTTTATGGTTTTACTTCTTGGACAATACAAGAAATGGATTAGTTTAAGTAATATAATTAAAGATTATTATTATACAAAATAACTTAAGATTAAAATTTAAAATTTTTCATTCAATATTTTAAAACAGGTAAATTTTTTCGCAGTATATAAAAGAAAAAATATGATTAATAAATTAATAGTTATAAAAAATCACAATATTGACAATGATGATAGGCAAAGTTTTACAAGAGAGGCATCTAGAAATAAGTCAGTGGACTTGTCGGAATATACACCTACTTACAGGAGAGAATTTTAGCAAGAGTTATCAAAATAAGGTTCTCTTGGATTTTTAAGTTGATCTCACTAAATTTTTTCTTTTTTATTTTTTTGAGACAAAATCATATTTAACATTTTGTTGTTTATATATTTTGTTTTTTTCAATTTGTTACCTATAGTATTTATCATAAATATAATAAAAAATAAACAATCGTTAATTTTAAATATATAATAGATTGTAATAATATTGAATATGCATTGGATTTTGAAAACTTCAATATTAATTGCAATATTATTACTTGTTTCATCATCAGCTTATTCAATTTTTTTTAATGAAAATGAAGGTGTTAATAAAGAGTTAAATGAGGATGATATAGAAGATAGAGATAACCAAGAAAATAACGATGATGATTATTTAGATAATGATAATAATTATAATAATAGTGGAGAAAATAATTCAAATGATGATATAGATATCACTCATTATATTTTTGTTGAAGCTGGTACTACCGTTTGTTGTCAATCTTGTGCACAAGTCCATATTTTTTTAGATGAATTTTATGAATCTGGACAATATCCTTTTTATTACGTAAGTATGCCTATTCAAAATAATAAAGCTGCAGATTATCTAACAAATTATAATATTTATGGATATCCAACTATTTATTTTGATGGAGGTTATGAAGTAATAATGGGTGCTGGTGATTGGAATTCGATATTTAGAGAAAAAATATCTTCAACATTATCTAGAAATGTTTCAAAAGTATTAGTAAATGTTACAGCAGTATGGGATGAAAATAATGATGAGATTAATGTCAATATTATAATGAATAATTATGAGGAAGATATTTATAAAGGTAAATTGAAGGTTTATCTAACAGAAATCGTATCAACGAAATGGCAAGGAGATCAACCATACAAGTATGCTTTTATTGATTTTATCATAAATCAAAATATTGAAATTTTACCTGATCAAAATAATACTATCTCAAAAAAAATTGATTCATCAGAATTTGATCCAGAAAACTTAATGATTTTTGCAGTTATATTTAATTCAGAAAAAAATATTGGATATTCATATCCTCCAAATGAAAAAAAATTTGATGCATATTATTCTGATGCAGCTGATACAACTTTAATTGTTAAAGGAGGTAATCTTCCACCAATGGTAGGAATTTCTACTCCAACAATAGGGTATCTTCATTATTTTGGTGTTGCCAAAAGAACATCATTTTTAGGTAAAACAATATTATTAGGAAGGACAAATATTGTAGCTGAAGCGAGTGATGATTTATCTGTCCAAAAAGTTGAATTCTATATAGATGGAAATCTTATGGAAACATTAATAGAAGAGCCTTATGAGTGGAAATGGCATAGATTAACGATTGGTAAAAAAACTATTTCTGTAAAAGCATATGATGACGAAGGGAAAACATCAACTGCAAATTTAGAAGTCTGGGTTTTTATGAAATGGAAAAATCCCTTGTTACAACTTTTTAATAATTGATTCTACCATCTTCCATTTTAATAATTCTATTTGCAAAATTTACGAGAGATTGATCATGAGTTGCCATAATAATAGTTTTTCCTTCTTTGTTTAACTTTAAAATATATTTCATTAGCTCTTTTGTTGTTTTAGTATCAAGATTTCCAGTGGGTTCATCCATTATTATAAGTTGTGAATTATTTGCAAGAGCTCTTGCAATTGCTACACGTTGTTGTTCTCCTCCACTCAATTCATTGATTTTTGAATTTATCTTATTAGAAAGACCCATCATTTCTAAAAGTTTTTTTGCTTGTGTTTTTTGATCATTTTCAGATTTTCTTGTTATCATCATCGCTAATTCAATATTTTCAGAAGCAGTTAATACTGGTATTAGGTTGAAAAATTGAAAAACTATCCCTAATTTGTTGGATCTGTACTCTGCTAGTTCATTATCATTTAAATTTGTAATATCAATTCCATCAACTTTTATTGTTCCACTTGTTGGATAATCTAGACCTGCGATTAAATTTAATAGAGTTGTTTTTCCACAGCCTGATTCTCCTGTTAATGCTATAAATTCACCTTCTTTTATGGTTATATCAATACCTGAAAGAGCGTTTGTTTTTACTTTGGTTCCATATGTCTTTGTTAATTTAGAAACAACAAGGATATTAGACATTTCTCATAGCCTCCACGGGTGGTAATTTTGATGCACGCCATGCAGGATATAATCCAGCAGTCATTGCAATTGCTAATGAAAATATTACACAGAATAAGAAAATATTAACATCAAAAACTGGTGTTGAGAAACTTGCAGGTGTCTGAAATGATTGGTATTGAGATGGAAATATCTGAGGTAGTATTGAATATGATGCAATCGAACCAATGAAATATCCTATTAAACCTCCAAGTAATCCAATAATAGATGTTTCAATCAGAAACTGTTTGAAGATAAAAGTTTTTTTTGCTCCTAAGGATTTTAATATCCCAATTTCTCGTTTTCTTTCGTTAACTGCAGTAGCCATTGTATTTACAATTCCAAAAAATCCAGCAATTATTGCAATAAGAACCATTAATAATGATGCATTTCTAACTGTTTTTATAACATCTAAAGATTCTTCAATTATCTGACTGTTTATTATGACATTGACGTTTGCTACATTTTGAATTTCAACTATATATTCATCCATTCTTGAGATGTCATCTACTCTTATAAAAACAAATGAAATTTTATCTTTTGTATTGTATATATCAGCAGCTTTTTCATATGTTATATAAATTGAAATATCATCATTGGTATTTGTCTGTTCAAGAATACCTGTAATATTAAATTGAATTTCTCTAATAATTAAATTATCTCCGACACTTAAATTAAATTTCTCTGAAATACTCGATCCAAGGATAACTGAAAATGTATCATTATCATCAAGATAATCTCCTTCTTTCATATCCCAATTTCTTAAAACCATCATCTGACTAGGAAAAATACCAGTTACGGTCACAGGTTTTCCTATGATACCTGTACTTTTAACAATAATTGGAGCAATAACCTGTAAACCCTTAAGTTTTGAAATATTTTCAAAATCAGAAATTGAAATAGCTTCTCCAACCTGTTCACCTTCCAAAACACTTACATATTCATATGAACACCAATGCTGGGGAGTAATCATTGCATCAGAGCCTAGAGCATTTGTACGAGAATAAACCTGATTTTCCATCTCTGCCCCTAATAGAAAAAGACCTGCTATAGTTGCAATTCCAATAATGATACCTAGCAGCGTCAAGAAAAATCTAAGTTTCCTTCTCAGTATATGTTTAATAATAAATTTCAATAAGTTCATCAAGAAATCCTCTAGATTCTCCCTTTATCATTTATTTTTGTTGCATATAAAACATATGTGTTATCTGCATTTTTATTTAAATTACCAGTTACTACAATATTATGTTCAAAGGATGGTAACGTATTATCTTGATAACTAACTTTAAGATGACTATATTCTTCACCACAAAATGCATTTCTATCACATTGGATATAAATATCAATAGGCATCATTAAAAAAGTAGAGTCTCCTTGATTTGTGGTAATTACGACTCCTTCAACTCTAATTTCATTTCCTACATATGCTGCAGGATCTGCATTAACTTCTAATGGAGTTAGAATAATTCCTTTATCATCTGAATTTGTATTATCATTGCCCAATGATAACCAAATAGCAATTATGATTACAATTATTATAACTAAAAATATTCCTCCAGTAATATTCTGTAATTTTTCTCTCATACTAATCACTGTTTAAGTTATTTTATTTTTTCTTATATCTGTTTTTTTGATCTATTAAATTAACAATTGTTAATAATATGTGGTTAAATATTTAAAATTTTGGGAAAAACCATCAATCTAAAGCTTTTTCTCCTGTTGAACAAAATGGACTTGTCGGGAT
>JBFEOQ010000027.1:0-22824 GCA_041550515.1 Thermoplasmatota archaeon
CGTATATTAATGCACCACCAAACTCTCCAATTATTGATGGTCCACAGCAAGGCAAAGAAGGACTTAAATACACTTATACAGCAATCACAACAGATCCAGATGGTGATCAGATTTTTTATATTTGGAACTTTAGTGATAGTATCGAGTTGATAGAAACTTTGATACCATTGGATTCAGGAGAAATCTGTAAACTCAATCATACATTTGCTGAGAAAGGAGATTATACATTGAGGGTGAAATCTCGGGATATATATGATGCAGAAAGTGAATGGTCTGAACCTTTGGAGATTAGCATTCCTAAAATAAAAATCTATATTTCTAGCATACAAATATTTTTCAAGATACTTGAACGTTTTCCTTTCTTTGAAAAAATACTAAACCAAATATTATAAACTAAATCTTTTTTCTTTTTTTTACATTTTATCAACTATAAATTTAAAAATATTTAATATGAGATTAGAGATACGGTAAACTTTTAAAAAGGTAATTAAATGCTGTTTATATTTTAAAAGAAATATTAATGTTAATATTCAAGATTATTTAACAATAAAAGGTGGAAAACATATATGTTATCAAAAACTGTTAAATGTCCAATATGTAAAAATTATCTTGACATACAAGGAAATCCAGGGGAAACAAAATATCTAACATGTCCAAATTGTGATACTAAAGGCAAATTTACTTTTCCTAAAGATAAATTTGAAATAAAAACAATTGACAATCAAAAAATAATTGAAGTTAAAAATCTTACAAAAAATTTTAATGGTTTAAAAGCTCTAGATAATGTATCTTTTAATGTAGAAAAAGGTGAAATATTAGGTTTTGTTGGTCCAAATGGTGCGGGAAAAACAACCGCAATAAAATGTATGACAAATTTACTTGATCCTACATCAGGAAAAACTTATATTAATAATATTAATGTTAATAGAAATCCTACAAAAGCGCTTTTATCAGTAGGTTCACTAATAGAAGTTCCTGGAATATATGATTATCTTACTCCTCATGAAATGTTAACATATTTTGGAAAAATTCATAGAATGAATAAGAATGAAATAGATAAAAAAATAAAAGAAGTTTTGAAATTAGTTAAATTATCAGATTGGGAATATAAAAAGATAAGTTCATTTAGCACTGGAATGCAGAGAAGAATAGCAATAGCTAAATCGATATTGCATAATCCTGAAGTGTTGATTCTTGATGAGCCAGTTATTGGTCTTGATCCAAAAGGGATAAAAGATATTAGAGAAATGTTGAAACAATTAAAAAATAAGGGAGTTACAATTTTTTTGAGTTCTCATCTACTAAACGAAGTAAGAGAAACCTGTGATAGAATTATTTTTATAGACGCCGGTAGAATTGTAACACAGGGGACTATTGATGAAATAATGAATAGAATAAAAATTGATACAATTGAGGTTGAATTTTTAAATGGGTTAACCAAAGTTGATATAAAAAAAATTCAGAGTATCTCTGAGATTATAAGTTTCAAAAAAGAAAAAAATTTTTTTAAAATAAAATTTGATGGTAAACCAGAAACCAGCAATAAAATATTAACAAAATTAACTAAACTGGGTTTAAAAGTGGTTTCTTTTGCTACTAAAAAAGCTGATTTAGAATCTTTTTATGTATCAATTATGAATGATGAAAAGGGGTTAACTTAGAATGGATGTTAAACTGTATACACCAAATATTGATGATTTAAAAAATACGTATCTTACAATTAAATTTGAGTTACTAAAACATTTTAGAAGAAAAAGAATTATTTTAACATTAATTCTTGTAATTATAATGCCTTTGATTTTTTATATAGTCCCTCCAGTTCTTGGTCGAGATTATGCTAATACTGCTAATGGTTTTGCAGCCGGTACTCTTGCTTTTGTTAATCTTTTGATATTAATTTCTGGTGCAATATTTACAGGAGATTCAATATCAGGGGAATTTGAAAATAAAACTGGTTTACTTTTATTTCCAACACCTCAACGTAAATCAAGTATCTTTATTGGTAAATACTTTGCATCCATAATTGCTACATGGTTTATTGTTTCATTGTATTATTTAATTACAATTCTGGAAATGATTTCTATTTATGATATATCAGGAATTTCTATGGAAATTGCTCAATCATTTTTAATTGCATTATTATATTCAACGAGTGTAGTTAGTATTGTTTTTTTCTTTAGTAGCATTATGAAAAAGACGATAACATCAACACTTATTGGATTTTTTCTTTTACTAATGATATTACCAATTATTACTGGAGTTTTAATATTTGCTGAGGTTAATCCATGGTTTATTATAACTCATAATGAAATTTTAATAACAGAAGTTTTAGCGAATATAAATCAAGGTTTTGGTCCGGGTCAGGGATTTAGTTTAAACTTATTTACTCCAGATTTATGGAATGGTATAGGTGTTATGTCAGCTTATACAGTTATACTATTTATTGTTGGTATTATTACGGCTGTTAGACGAAAAATGGAATAATTCAATATATACTAAACAGAAAATTAAGTAATTAAAACAAGTGAGGAGAATTAATTACTAATCAAAAATCTCTTTTTTAGATAAAATACTCAAATAAATAATATAAATTAAAACTTTTTTTTCTTTATATTTTTACTAAAAAATTTTAAATAGAAAATTGTATTCTGTATTTTATTCAAAAACAGGTGGGAGATAGTCCAATATGTATAAAAAAATAGTTACAATAGGAATCATAAGCGTATTTTTACTGACAAGTTTAACAACTTTATCTGCAGCAGAAATAAAAACCTCTAATGAAAAAAAGTTATATATTAATGAAAATTATTTTGATTCAGACTCTTTGAATATTGGTGATCTCCTCTTTTGTGATATTAATACTGAAGTTTTAACCTATATGCATGAGGTAAATTCTGGTTATTCTAATGATCACTGTGCAATGTATATTGGAGATGATAGATTTATTCATGCAGTACCCTTTATGTTATTCGTACCATTATCAAGTGGTGTTTGTATCTGGTCATTCTCAGAAATTGAAAAATATTTTACTAATATAGTATTTGCACATGTAACAAATGCAACTGAAATTGATAGATTAGATGCAGTAGAATGGGCAAAAGAAAGATTAGGTAGAGCTTATCAATATAGGTGGTGGCGGCCAACTGCGAATTATGATCCTTATGATCCAGATGACTCTTACTCAAATCGCTGGTATTGCTCTGAGTTGATATGGGCTGCATACTATAATATAAGCAATCAACGTATAGATTTGTGCAGAGATAATTGGTTATATGGTAGACGTGTATATGTAAATCATATACTAGGGGATGATGAATGTGAAACTCATAGCAATATACCACCTAATGCAAATATATACGTTCGTCTTTATACCAATCCAGATAACTACAAAATAGTTCGTTTTAGTACTTGGGGTAGTAATAACCCAGATGGAAAACGACCAGATTTCAGATGGGATTTTGAAAATGATGGAATATGGGATACTGACTGGATACCATATAATAGGAGTGGGCAAAATCATGAATATGAATCATTTGCAACTTATACAGTTAAAGTTCAAGTAAAAGATGATATGGATGTTATTGATGAAACCACTGAAACATTTACAATTGAGGAAGAGCCAAAATCTAAAAAATCCTTAAAAATACCGCTCATATATTTCTTTAGTTTTTTAGAAGATCGCCTACATATATTTTAGATATTTATAACACTGCTTGGATTATATGTTCGATCAAATCTTTTTTTTCAATTAAATAGATTTCTTTATATTTTGTTTTTTAATTGATTTTAAGCATATACAATTATTTTTTAACTGAAGTCTTAATTGTTTTATAATAAGGTGACATTTTCACAAGTTTCTTCATAATACTTTTTCTGAATATTATAATCAGTAATTTAAAAATCCCATATGCTCTTTTCATATGTTTGAAGTAATCATCAATAGAATGATTCTGAAAATTAAATTCTTTTTGGGCTTCTTTAGTATCATACCAGTCTAAATGATAGGTATTAATGTTCTGTGTGAAATATTTCTGATCTGGCATTGGAAGTGATAAGGACTCAAATAAACGGGATAAAAACTCCCCGCCTCTTTGCTGCCATCCATTTTTTTCACCACCAGCAAGAATATATGCTTGGTTTTTTTCAGTAGAACCAAATTTTAGTTTTTCAACTCCATTAACTAAAGCGGTAGCGACATCTAAATCCATTATCATCTCAAGTCTCATATTATGATGCATATCGAATATCTCTTCCATCTGAGGAATAGTACTATTAAAGGAAATGGTAGAAGAAGTTGGAAGTACACCTGAAAGTCTAAAAATAAGATAATTATCTGCTTTTTTCTTAAGGAATTCTTCACATTTTATTTTTGATTCTTCATAATTTCCAGTTACAATCAGAGGATCATTGCGACTAACTATTCTTTTATTCAATTGAGTAGGTCCCATCACACTTGCTGATGAAGTGAAAATAAATGGGATATTTTCTTTAGTTTCTTTAATTGCATTTATTAAATTTACAGTACCACCATAATTAACCTCCATAGTTAAATCCCGATTTTTTTTTGAAACTGGAGGAATTATTGCAGCAAGATGAATCACTGAATCACATTCTTGAACTGCTGTTTTAACAATTTCAAAATTCCGAATATCTCCAAATATTACTTTTTTAATTTTATTCCGATATTTACGAGCATCTTTCCGAGTTTTTTTATTATCTATCTCAAACACAATTATTTCATGACCATGTTTATATGCTTCGTCTATTACAGCTTTCCCAATACTTCCAAAAGCTCCTGTAATAAGTATTTTCATTATTTGTTGTTCTCCTCAATTAGACGATATATCATATAATGAATTAAAAAGTATCTCTTTTTGATAACATTTTTAGTAAATTTAATTGGTAAAAACGAATGATCTGTTTTATATCTCCTCAGATACCTGGCGGTATTCATCAGATGGTGTCAAAAATCATAAATTAAACCTGTTGTTAGTCCTTTTAAAACGGGGGGATAACAAAAGTAGTTAATTTACCATTTTCTGATATAATATCGCCGAAATTATCAAAGATTTTTCTAAAAACTTTTTTTATTATTTTTTTACATTTTATTGTTTGTTCCGGCATTTTCCATTTATTTCCGGTGAGAGTATTTATGTTGTTTCATTTAAAATATAATTAGGGACTAGTATGGAAAGCAAACAGTTTAGAAAATATCACCTTTCCATAGTTTTTATTTACCTTTCTAACTAGTCCCTATTTTAAATATTTTATGGAATCCGTTTAAAAACAATTATTTTATTATCTTTTAATTTATTCTAGATGAATAAGTATATAGGAGATAATAATGAGTTTAAGTAAAAAACATCTCAATAAGTTCTTCTTAATTATCTTCTTGTTTATTTTGATTATATTCCCAGTTTCTGCTGTGAGTGAATATTATGCAGATATAACTATTGACGTTGATTCTTCAGGATTTGTAACAATTGAAGGTGTTACTAATTATCCTGATTTATTGGCAAAAAATACAGAAGTTTACACCTTTAAAAAACAAAGTTATTGGCTGTTAAACATTACAAAAGGAGAAATCTTCTCTGATTTTGTATATTTTTTAACTTTACCAGAGAGCTCATCTGTAAATTATATAAAATCTTCAGGCTCAATTAGAATTGAAGAAGATAAAGGTAAATTAATTATTAATGGTTTTGGAGAAAATGAAATTTTTTCAATACAGATTCAGTACCAAATAGGCAAAGTAACTGAAGAATCTTTTAAGTTTGATCCTATATTTATATCTTTAGTAACCATTATTATTGTTTTATTTACTATTCTAATAATAATGTTTTTAAAAGATAGAAAAAAACCTCAATCTATTAATAAAAATAGCTATGATTTTAGAGGTCTAAACCAAAGACAGAAACAAATTATGAAATTACTTATAGATAGAAAAAAACCTCTAACACAAACCGAAATCCAAAAGCTATTAAACATACCCAAAGCAGCTGTATCAAGAAATATACGACGTCTGGAGCTTAAAGGTTTGATAGAAAAAGAACAAATTGGTATGTCTAATTTGATTAGATTAAAAAAAATCTAATTTTTTTTTATTTGTTCCGGTATGTTTCAGTTATTTTCGGTGAAAATATATATGTTGTTTCATCCAAATTTAAGTTAAGTACATTGTTAGAATGGTAAAAAAAGGTGTTAAAAATATGAAAAAAATATATAGTTTATTAATCGTGCTGATATTATTAGTTTCAACATCATTAATAGTATTAGCAGATGAAGCTGAAGAACCATCAGAAGATTATACAACAGATGAAACGGAAAAAGAAATTGAAATAATGAATAATTTTTTAGGAGCTGAAATAAGACTATTACAACTTGAAAAAGCACTATTAAAAAATATATTAAAAGGAGAAATGGCTGTACAAGTTTTAATAGGACTTGGATTTAATACAACTGAAAATAACACAGATGAACTTGAATCAATTCTTGTTGAGATGAAGATTTTACTTGAAGAGGTAAGAGCGGCAAATACAAGTTCAAATGAGTCGGTGCAAATATTTGTTTCACTTAAAAATGAGTCTAAGAATTTAACAACAAACTTCAGAGAAACGATAAGAGAGTTATTAAATGAAACATCATTAAAGGAAATAAGAGAAAGAATAAAAGAAATGGTCAATAATGAACTAGATAATTATGGGAAAAGAATAAGAAATTTAATCAGACAATTTAATGTTAATCAATTATATAGATTATATGGAATTATTGGAGATGCAAATAGTTCATTTGTAAATGATTATTTTAATGGAACTTTACCATTAAATGAAACAAAATTACAGCTTTTAAAATTCATAAATCAGATGTCAAAAGAGAAAAAATACCAGATTTTTATCGAAATAAAAGGGGAAAATATTAAGAAACAAATACATGCAAAAAATGCAATTAATAACATCGGTAAAAGTAAAGGTCACGGAAAAAACTAATAGCAAAGGTGATTTAAAATGAATAAAAAAATTATTTCGATTTTCTTTTTCCTAATTATAATGGTAGTAATTACTTTTACCTATAGTTATTTCACACAATCATCAACTGAAGAAAAACAATATGATTATTCTATAGATTCTATAAATGATAAAGATATAAGTAATGAAATAGACAACTTATTAATAGACGAAAATTATGAATTAGAAATTGGTGAGATGGTTTAAACCATCTCTTATATTATTCTTTTCTTTTGAAAAGATACTAAACTAAAAAAAATAGATTAAAAATCTTTTTTTTCTTTTTTAAGTTTTGTTGTTTATATTAGTTGTTTTGTTAAATGAAAAAATTAATATTTTTTAATCGCAGATTTGACTTTTTTCATCATTTTTGGATCGTTTATTTGTTTATCTGTATAGTTATGGACTTTTTTAGCATGTTTTATTACATCAGACATTAATTCCTCTTCAGTTTTACCAAAAGCAGTATAACCACAATCAACTCCAAGATCCTTACAAGCCATTTTAAATGCCATATTTTTTTACCTCCCAAAAAGTTTTATCGTTTATTATTATTTAAATATAACTGATAACAAAATATTTTGTAACTATATGATATTTTAAATCTTATCACTGTTAAAATATGAGACATTTGTAGCATTATTATTTGGTAAAAATGATAATAGAAAAGCATCATTACTGATTTTTTGGAGGGCGCCAAAGAAACCAATTAGTAATAGAAAATATTGGTTCAGTCTCTACAACTCTATATCCAAACTTTTCGTATAATCGAACATTTTGTTCTTGATCCGTCTCATGATAAGCAGCTGCATTTTGCTTATCAATATACTCACAGAAATAAGTTAATAATTTACTCCCAATTCCTTTTCCCTGCATTTCAGGTAAAACACCTATAGGATCTATATGCCAATGTGGTTTTTTTGGATCGTGTTTTTTCCAAATAGATCTAAATTTGAAGAGTCTAAGAGCAGATCCTCTACCAAATAGAAATGTTGGTATTTTTTCTAATCCCCCAGGAATTGAATTCTGACAATCTGGCCATTTAGCCATTCTCATTACACCAACAATTTTACCATTATCTTTTGCCACGAATTTTTTACCTGGTTTTTTCTTTAACATAGTTTTAAATCCAATTTCTAACATTCGACGGTGTTTTTCATCTTTTCCACCTGCGACCTTACTTGAAAATGGTGTTAAAATAAAAGCCTTACTCAATAACCTAGCTGCTTCTTTAATTTCATCCGATTTTAGAGGTTCAATTATAATATTACTATTAGCATCATCTTTAGAAGAAGTTGTTTTCATTATTTATCTACCTTCTAATTAACAGCTGTTAATTAATGAATATATTATATGTTTATAAGTTAGTTAGTTTCTAATTAGATACCATAAAAATTGAGTTTCAACATTTGTAGCATTATTATTTGATGATAATGATATATTTGCCTTGTAGATCCATAGTTATACCACCAAAAGAATTAAACTAGAGTTTTGAATTTACAGAAAAACATAATATTTGAAACGCTTATTTTTTGTTGGCATGCAGCTATCTTTTATGTTTTCTATATACTATATAACTTTTATAATCTTGCTCACTGGTAAATATTTTCCATTTTTCGAATTTTCCAATTTTAACATGTCTAACAAAACATTTTTTACCTGTTCTTAATTCTGCAGATTTTAAAAAATGAATAGCTTATTCCTTAGTTCCCATTGGATATGGCCAGTGTAATAAACACTGTTTCCTACCACATTCTGGACAGTTATATTTATCATGAGTGCAACTGGATGATATAACTGGATTCCAACCGTAACAGATTTTACATGGATTGTTTATTGTACATTTCCAAGTCATCGTTTAACCTTAAATTATACTAAGTTAATGCACAGTAATGAAGAACAAAATTCAAATCTTTTATTATAATACACTACCTAATAGAAATAGTATTGCAACTATTGTTTTAACAACTGGGCAAAGTTTTATCGGAATATTTGAAGTTCTTGCTCCAGTCATTGCAGTCAATCCTGCCATAACAAGAAGCATCAAGGCACTAAATCTATAGACAATAAATGAAACATAACATTGTATACCTTCATATAACGTAATAATTAGAACAAGTCCTCCTATAAAACACAGGGTTAATCCTTCTGCAATCCATTCCATAGTAATAATTTTCTTATTGTCTTCTGATATTTTTCCGAATCCATGAACTAAGGACTTTGTTGGAATTATATGGCTTATACCCCAAATTAAAATCATTACAGACCCAATGTAAAGTAATATTTCATTAATCATATTTTCTCACTTAAAACTTAATTATCTTTATTTTTTCTACATTAAATTCAAATGGAGAATTTATCTAAGGGTATTAAACGATTTCTAATTTGTTTATTTCTTGCTGATTACAACACAGTTCGCCACATAACACTAAGTTATATGAAAGGAGATCCAACAGGGTTAACAAAAAAGCTTAAATTAAACCTGTTTTTACTTCATTTAAAACGGGCGGGTAACAAAGTGGTTACCTTATCATTTTCTGCTATAATATCGCCAAAATTATCGCCGAATTTTTTCTAAAACTCTTTTTTAATGTTTAGCTATGATCTAGTGGTTATGACTGACTCATTAACTCTTAATTTTTCGACAGATAATTCAACGAATAATTCAGCGTAATTTTCCATGGCCTAATTATATTCATTCTTTTTCTTTTATGTTTTGAGAGTTTTGAGTTTGGAAAAACTAAAACATTAAAACTTTATCACTTCTATCAACCTAAGCAACTAAATCGTCTATAGTCCCAAACTCTGCGCCTTTTACAATTTCGTCATTAGCATACCTTCATTCCAGAAACTGCATAGGATCCTCCCTATCATAATAAGAGATTGTATCTCTATCTAAAAGTATGTATTTGATAATTATTATCAAAATAAATGGTAATAGTATAAAAGGCCTTCCGTGTCCCATCATCCCACCGCCCCCAATTAATTCAAACCCAAAGAAAATGACAAACACGAAAAAATATAAAAATAAACAATATAAAATTTATTTTTACCTGTTATCAATTAGCATGAAATTAAGGTAATAAATATGGTAAAAATGAACCAATCAACCAAGTAATAATTGAAGAAATTTATCTCCTTCAAATATTAAAAATTCACATGGTGATATTGTCATTACAGATGCTGATCTAAATCCTTTATCAAATAGCGCCATTTCTCCAAACATATTACCTTGTTCTATTGTTGCTAAATCAGTTTCATTTCCATTTTTATCTTTTTTATAAACCCTAACCTTACCAGAAATAATCATATAAACTCTATCTGCTTTATCCCCTTCTTCACATATAATCTTTCCAGCATTTATTTTTTTAATTGTACAATTATCTGTTAATTGTTCTATCTGATCATTAGTAAGATGAGAACAAAAAGGATTATTTCTAATGGTATCTTCAATTGAATTACATTTTGAAGGAATAAGATACTTTAGTGGAATACTCTCATTATCACCCCACCAATTATCAGTTGTTCTTGGTTTGTATTCAATTTTCTTCTTTAAGGATTTTGTTTTATATCTTTTTATTTCTTTATTTTCCAAAATAAGTTCTTCAATAACTAGATCACGTGCCTTTAATACATAATTTCTTACAATCTGCATAGAAATTTCATTTGAATATGGCGACATTGGAAATGATTTCAAAGCATAAACAAGATATCGACTATCTTTTTCATCAGGTACATATTCTGGAGACCTATAACCAGAAGTAAAACTCGTATATGGAGGATTTTCCCATCCAGGAATAGTATGTTTTGGGTTACGTAACATCTCAAACAATTTATTCGCTACTCTTTGTTGTAATATATTATAGGCTCTTAATTCATCACGATAGTTAGGATCATTAAGTTCTTTTTCATATTGTAAAAAAGCATTAATATGCTTAGGATAAACTCTAAATAATGTTACAAAACCATAATTATCTGGATTAACACATACCAAACTTTTTTCTTTTTGCAACAATTCACGGAAAAAAATACTAACTTCAATAATACGTCCAAGCATAACTTGATAACCCTCATAACCAAATAATTTCAAACTTGCCCAACCTGCCATAGCATATGCTCCAGTTCTTGAAGTTTCAAATGTAAATTTAAAAGGATTATATGGAGTTCTATCCTGAAGATAACCAGGTAAAGGACGGCTTAATAACTCTGACAACTTATTATAATCCTTAACCATAAAAAAACTACAATTATAAGGAGCCCAACCAGTCTTGTGAAAATCGATACCTAATGCATCTGCATTATACAATGGCTCCATTTGTTTATAATTATATTTAATAACCTTAAGGGCTTTTTTTGAAAATTGTAATGGATTTTTCTTAAAATCATATGTTCTAAAAGCAAGCCATGACCACCCTATAACAGCATCAGCATACAAAAATGGTTTTGGATATCCTTTTGCATTTTCATAAGAATCAATAAGTTTACGAACCTCTGATATCGGATCAATAGCAAATGCATCAGTTGTACCCATTGTACATACAATCATAACAATAGGTTTATTTTCTTTTTTACATTCAATCATAACCTGTTTAAGTGAATCAATATCCATACGATTATTTTCATCAACCTTAATTTCACGCACATTATCCATACCAAGACCTATCCAATCTGGACAATTCTGTTTTATATAATGACCTGATTTTGAAACAAGAATTTGACCATCCTCACGAATACCTTTATATCGAGATTCTTTACCAAGAACAGCTGTCAAAGCAAGTTTAAGACCATAAAAATAACATCCAGTACCTCCAAAAGTATAGATTCCATTGGATAAATGAGGATCCCATCCTATTAAATTAGCAATCATAGCACCTGATTCAATTTCGGTTTTAGCAATATTCCACGAATATTCTCCTTCTATAATATTAGGACTAAATATTTGACAAAGAGTAGAACCAATAATTGAAGCTGTATTCGAGGGGGGTACTACATTGCACATTGTCTGTGGATGATTCCAATTTGGCATACCATTAAAAAAACAGACTAATTCTTTTATAACATTATCTAAATGACTCATATTTTTATTTAATGTTACATCTTTACATTTTGAATAATCAGGTAATGAAGGATCACCTAAATAACCTTGCCAGGCTTTTTGATCCTGATATATACGAGGATGTTTCATTTTGTCTAACTGACCAACCGCTTTTAAAAAATTATTTTCAAAAATTTTATCATCACCAATTTCTCTCCAAGGAGAAGGAAAAGCAGATTGAATTATCTTCAATTTATTACGCCATTCTGCTTTAAAATTAGTTGATTGATTATCTTTATGTGTTGAAGTAGATAAATTATCCTTTATTTTATAAGAATTCATTTTCATGTATCTATCTCCCCTTAAAAGTATAGTAATAGTAATTGCTATGATATAACATTTGATTACTTAAAATTAATGAATGAATTATCAAATTAAAATATAACATTTGTAACATTTTTTACTTGCTAATAACAATAGATTCACCTTGTAACTCCGTTGTTGCCTGACGGCAGTCCATCAGATGTGGTCAAAAAGCTTAAATTAATTTTGTTGTTATTCCTTTTAAAATGGGCGGGTAACAAAGTGGTTACCTTACCATTTTCTGCCATAATATCGTCGAAAATATCAAAGATTTTTCTAAAAACTCTTTTTTTCTTATTTTTTATAAAATTACAAAAAGAAATAAAATGATTTTAAACTTATATCAAAAAACAAATAATAATCTTTTAAATAATCAAATTTAAAATCTACTTTTTCTACGTTTACTAAAACATTCCTTACAATAAACTGGACGAGTTCCATCCGGCTTAAAAGGAACTTCTGTTTCTTTCTTACATTCTGCACAAGTTACCTTATGCATTTCTCTATTATCGTTATACATTTTTATTTATTCCTTTAATATACTGCTACACAATAAGTAGTATATAATAATTCCCTATCAATTAAAAAACTAAAAAATTTTCCAAAATACCTAATAACTACCTAAGAAACTATCATAGTAATGTTGTAATTTTCTCTCTTCTTTTTTTAAATTTCCGTTTTTCTCTTCTTTTGTTAATTCTCCGTTTTTCAACATAATAATGCATATGTTGTTCATACTATAACTAATTGTCGTTATATATTTCGTTATTTATCGAATTTATTTGTTATGTCTATTATTAGTTATATAAATAAAAAAAAACATAATAAATCTTTTGATAATATCTTTCAAATAACGTTTATATAGCCAAAATTACAGGATATAATATTGAGATTATGGGATTTAGTTAATTTTTTACCCAACCTCCAATCCACCTCCCCCTTCTCTTTAAAATTTACATTTGTAGCATTATTACTTGTTGATTATGACATTGTTGATTAATTATATCTCATTTTTAGCTTGAGTATAATATTTCCTTGTAGCGTTAGAATATCCTTTCTCAGCTCTTTCTTTATGAAATCTTATCCATCTATTTAAACCAAGTCTCTTGAAACGTTCATAATCCTTTTGTTTTTCAGAGGAGTTCTTAAAAGTCTTTGAATAATATTTGCATGGGAAATCATCACATTCATAACAAATCTCTAATCCTTTTTCTTTAACACATAATCGAAATTCACAATTCACTCCACCTCCTAGTTTACAAGGTTCTTGACAATATGCTCCACTATTTTCTTGACTTAGATATTCTAATCCTTTCCTGAATTCGGTAAAGTTAAAATCTGGTTTATCAGAATTTGGATTTATAGTTAGTTCATCTGGATATCCAGCAGCTTTTATGATTTCTAAAAATTCTTGAGCGATCTTTGAATAAATTCTTCCTCTGAACATTCCACATGAGCCACAGTATATACCGCAATACCCAACCAATTTCTTTGCTTCTTTAATATCGATCATTCATGTCTCCTATACGTAACTTTTTAAAACTACAATTGGGACATTTCCAATATCCCCTCTTATTTTTATTGCTTATAATCTCTTCGATTTGTTCACGAAAAGAACGAGGTCTATACTCCAACATCCATCCACATTTTTTACAATATTTCATGATTACCTCATTTCTATCTTTCTTGTTTGTTGGCGGAGCGCTTTACGACATTTTTTTAACTCTTTAAGCACTCTAAAATGTTATAAAATTAGGTCACCATAGCTTCCACCGAATTTATCATATATTTCCTTAAATTTTTTTTCACCATTCATTTTTATCATCCTTTTCTTGTTACGAATGTTTTATAGAATTTACAAAGGATATTGTTGCAGTAATATATGAATTTAAATCGTCCATGCTGTGTCATTGTATGTCCACATTCTTTGAAAACCCGTTTTGTTATTTAGTCGACATCCATTTACATTTACCATTGTCCAACTCCTAAAAATAACATTTATCTCCTATAAATATTTATTTAGAAGGGATTTTACTCCAACAACGATTAGGATTAATGTGTAAAATGATGTTTCTAAGTACTTATTGTATCATATTTAACATGAGAAAAAAAGATAAATATTTATTTTTCTTTTTTTGTTTTGTGTTTTTGTTTTCTTTTTTCTGGAGATCCATTCATATATTTTTCATAGCATTTATCATGCATTGCTGTGTTATTTTTTTTATCTATCCATTTATACTTTAATGTAAATAAACTAATTTTTTCCCCACAAAACTCGCATGTTTTCATATCTATTTTCTCCTCCTTAAAGCCCTTATGCAATATTTGATTTTAGACATACAACTTCCATTTACAGTATGAGCATTACCAAAAACCTATTCTTTTGTGTTCGATTTTATAAAAAACCATTTCATGTTTACACATCTTACAAATAGTCATATTTCTTTTCACTAAAACTGTAATTTCAGAAACCTTCGATTTCTCTTCTATGTAATGCCAATAATATATCCCTCTCACGTTCTAAATCTTTTATTCTTTTCTTTAACTGTTTTATTTCCTTTTGTAATTCTTGTCTAGATTTCTCTTCTCTTTTATCATTTTTCATATTTTGTTCTCTTTCAAACAACTTGTTCATCTAATCTTTTTTTTTGTCCTCTTCGCCGTTCTTGTATCTCTGCGTTTTACCTTAATTTTTTCTGCTTTAAAATTTTTAGTTCTCTCTTGAATCTCTTTTATCCTTCGGTCTGTATGATTTTTAAAAAATCTATTGGAAGATTCTTTCATATTTTCCTGCCTGAAATTATTATTTCAAAACAACTGGTTATTTATAAATCTCTCCATAACAATTGACAATTAATATTCTTAGTAAAGTGGTTTTTCTCCTATTATTTTGGTTTTTCATGCGTAAAAACAGGTTTTAAACCAGCATCTCTTCATTTTTAATTGGAGAAAAAGGAGATTATTTTTATCTTGCCTTTCTGCGCCCCAATTTGTTTTTCTTATGCTTCCTTGCTAATCGTTTAATTTTAGTAGCCATTATATCACCTTTTAATTAAATATTGCATTCATTAGTGCACTTGCTATATAACATAGCCCCTTTATACAAACCATTATCTTAAAAACAACAGTTTTCTGAAAAATTAACTTATTATTGACTGCGACCATATATACTATATAACGCATACGGTAATCATCAGAGTTTCCTCTTAAAGGTGAAAAAGTGGGGGATTTAAGAGGAATCAATTCCTGATTTATGCAAATATTTCTTTTAAAGTCTCTCTGTAAAAAAACCATATTACATACCATTAATTTTTTAATTTGAAAAAATACTAAACCAAATAATATAAATTAAAAATCTAAACTTTTTTTCTTTATTATATTGACTTTTAAGTTTAAAAAGGGACTTTAGGGTCAAGTTTATGACTTTAGAGACAAAGCTTATTAAGGAGGGTTTGTACTCTAAGTCGTTAATTTAGGTACTTTGGGTGCAGAATTGTAACTTTAGATGCAAATTCGATTAAATATTATTTATACCAATGGAAAATGGTCGATTATTAATCCCAATATAAAATAGTCATTTACCATTCCATGAGTTGTATAGTTAAACATATGAAGACTATGTTCACCAGTTTCTATAATTGGTAAACCTGGTAGTCCAATAATAATTGTGATTCCCTTTACAATAAAGAGTTTTTCATTATTCTCATATTCAATTATTTGTAGGACTTTACTAATAGAGAAGAAATAAATATTACTGTTGGAACTAACACATTGTACTGTATTATTTTTTAAACAATTAATATTCGTTGCACTGTTATTTATTGAAATTATCATAATCATGATGAAAAAACAAAAATCGTTTTACTGTAGATTCTCATAAATAACTCCCTGTGTGAATTATAATTCAGATGTGATAGAAATAATTTTCTCAAAATTAGAACTTTAGGTGCAGAATAGTTAGATTTAAATAGAATTGGATAAAATAAGAAAGAGAGAGTTATCTTTCGAGTTTTTATTTAACTGATAAATCGTCTACAAATAACTTAGCTGACCTTACACTAGATTGCTTATAGATTATTTTCCGCTTCTTTCTTGATTCTATTATTTTTTTAAGTTTTTGAGTTTTATCTTCCATTGTATATCACCTCCAATTAATATGAAACTCCTATCTTTCGTACATATAATGAGTTAAAAGAAGCCAGTTTTATTCGAATATAGGATTTTATTATGTCAATACAAAACTGGTTTCAAAAAGCCGATTATATTTTTAGGTATTTTTTAATTTCTTTACATTTATTGCTCTTGGACCTTTTTCTGATTCTTCGATTTCGTATTCAACTTGATCTCCTTCATATAGATATAATCCCGTTGGTAAAGCTGTTTGATGGACAAAGACATCGTTTCCGTCTTCGCCTCCTATGAAGCCATATCCTTTCAGTCCATTGTACCATTTTATTGTTCCTTTCATATATTTGTCACCTCCTCAGATTATGATGTCTGAGATTAGTAAAAGAGCGAGAAATAAAAAATCGCAAAAATTCGTAAAAACGAAATTGTGAAACTTATGTCTTTATTCTTTCCTTCTATTATATACGATGTACTGTCTTAAATAGTTATGGATAATAGACCCTTAATAGGCTTTGCACCGAAAGTATTGTCAAAAATTTAAACCTTTTTTCTTTCTTTGAAAAAATACTAAAGCAAATAATATAAAACCAAATCTCTAAACTCTTTTTTTTATTGATTATGATATAATCCGTCTTATAACTCTGTAGATATCTGACGGTATCCAACAGGAGTGGTCAAAAAGCTTAAATTAATTTTGTTGTTATTGCTTTTAAAATGGGCGGGTAACAAAGTGGTTACCTTCCACATTTCGCTAAGAATATCGTCGAAAAAATCGTCGAAAATCTAAAAGTTTTTTCTAAATTCTTTCTTTTTCTTTTTTTTGGCTATTATCTAGTGGTTATGATGACCGCATTTATTCGCCGATTCTTGTCACTTTTCTCGTTGAGAATTTTTGCCTTATTTTCCAAGGGCTCTATAAAGTCCTTTTTTCTTTCTTTTTTAAAAAAAGTGTAAATGGCGAGATTTGAATACACCTCACAGGCTAAAATACTGTTTTTATTTTATAGAAGCCCGCATCGGGGCATGTTTGTCAGGGATTAGATATACTTTTAGGCTTTATTTATTGATTGGACAGGCCACTTCCATGCAGTCCAAACAATTAGTATAATAAATACTGCTTCAAAAACCATGTATAATGCATAATAAGCCCAAATACCACCACCTACAAATAATGAACCTACCAAAACAATAATGTGAAATA
Source organism: Thermoplasmatota archaeon (assembly GCA_041550515.1). Taxonomy (GTDB): domain Archaea; phylum Thermoplasmatota; class E2; order DHVEG-1; family DHVEG-1; genus PFL35. The sequence goes on from JBFEOQ010000027.1 coordinate 17,732, forward strand.
TACCTACGATGATGTTTACTAAGCGATTTAATTTTGCCTTCAATGTCAAAGACAAAAAAACCATAATACTCGGAAGTGCCATTAATATTGCAGCTCCAAATAAAATTTCTTGAGTAAAAACTACTCCTTCTAATTATCCCTCAATTAATTCCGCTACATGTCCTGGCTGCCAAAATGAAAAAACATCGTTGTAAATATAAAAAAACATTAAAGCTATCCATAATAATGCAAGCTTCACCTTCACATTTACTTTCACATCTTCTAAAATTCAATCACCACCAAATATGTGTATGTTATGTTACATAGTTATAACAAAATTTCTATTTTTTACATTTTTAGTTTTAAAAAGCTGAATAGCATTCATCAACAATTGCACATTTTGGACAAACTATCCATATCATATGATGAAAATCAAATTAATTTGGTTTGAATCCTCTCAATTTAATACTTGCAATATTATCTAGGGTTTCTTTTGCTTTTTTATGAGATATTTTCAAATCTTCCATAGTTTTTTGTATAGTTGAATCATTTAACCATATATCTATAGAGGTTTTAACCTCATCAACAACTTCGACATCAGCAAATCCAGAGTTACTTATGATTTGTAAATAATCATTCTTTAATATTGCACCAGAAATACAGCCAACATATCCATTAATTGAATTTTTTATAAAATCTGGTAATTCATTTAATAATACAATATCTGAAATCATTATTCTACCACCAGGTTTTAGTACTCTAAAAATTTCTTTGAACACTGCTTCTTTATCTGGTGATAGGTTAATAACACAATTAGATATAATGACATCAACAGAATTATCATCTGCGGGTAATTTTTCAATCTCTCCAAGCCTAAATTCCACATTGATGTAACCTCCTTTTTTTGCGTTTTCTCTTGCTTTATTAATCATCTCAGGTGTCATATCTATACCTATAACTTTTCCATTTTTACCCACTTTTTGAGCAGCAAGAAAAACATCGAATCCAGCCCCAGAACCAAGATCCATTACAATTTCACCATCCTTTAATGATGAAATTGCTAATGGATTTCCACATCCTAAACCTAAGTTTGCACCTTCGGGTACTGATTTAATTTCTTTATCTGTATATCCAATTTTTTTGCTAATCTCCCCTGATCGATTTGCAGGTCCACAACATGAACTTATTTTATCACAACATGATGTATTATCTTGTGTAGCAATCTTAGCATAGCTTTCTCGAACTATCTTCTTAGTTTCTATTTTATTCATTTAGATTATCTCCTTCAATATTTTTAATTTCATTTTCAATTATTTTAATGATTTCTATTTATAGCTATATTTTCTCTTTTTTAGTAAATTGGTCTAAATAGAAATGTGTTTAAAAATGGATTATCATTTGATTTTAAGCTGCTTTCTAAATTTACAATTTTTTTATTATTTTTTATCTTTTTCATTAATTCACCTTTAATTATTGGTTGTCCAATATTGGATATGCAATATTAACTATTTAAAGTTATTGGTTATCCAATATATTTAAGGAGAAATGAAAACATTCTTATATTGGTTATCCAATAACTATTATTATGGAATGTTGCGACATGAGAGGTTATTTAAAATACTTGATATTGTGGAATCTAAAAAAAAATAAAATGAATGGATCAGAACTTGCTAATGAATTAGAAAAAAGAAAAGGATCAAAACCAAATCCTGGAACTATATATCCTGCGCTAAAAGAATTAAAAGAAAAAGATCTTATTAAAGCAGATAAAAACAAAACTTATTCCTTAACAAAAAAAGGAGAAAAAGAAATAGAAGCTGCATGTAATTTTTTCTGTCAAATATTCTATGATATGAAAGATATGAAAAAATGCTGCAAATAACATTATATTAAATTATTTATAGAAGGAAAGTATAGAAAAACTACTTGTTAGTTAAATATTTTAGATATTTTTTATATAAGTATTGGATTTGTGAGTGGATAAATATCCGTTGTTTTTCGAAAATCTGATAGGGTGATTCCCAGAATCCATCTTTGTTATCATCAATGGAATTTGGATATTTAGTAAAGTCATAACATTTGTAGCATTATTAATTGGTGAAAATGATTTAATCGCCTTGTAACAACTTAGCTACCTGGCGGTAAATCTAAGTTAAAAATTAGAAATTAAATAACTCTAAAAAAAGACCACTTCTAACGGCTCTTTTATCAAGAATGAGTACCTAATGGTTTTATATTAACTAGAAAAGAAAATGATTTCTAGCCTTAAAAGTATACATTTTTATTAAGGTTTTTCCAAAGAAATAACTATGTCATGGATGTTTTAGTTGAATCTGAGAAAATATTTAAAAAATTTTGTTTTGAAGTTATCTGAGAGATAAGAAGATATTTACGGATTATGACGTAGAAGATACTGTATTTGATTTTTCCGTTGTTAAAATAATTTTATTTAGCACAAAATTTGAAATAAAACCTGCAATTAAATAAGATATTGGAAGTGCAGCAAAAACTCCCCACAATCCAAAAAAGTATGATCCAATATAAGCCATAGGGATATATAATAAAAATGTTTGAGAAAGTGTTAAGATTGCTGCATGTATTGGTTTTTTTAATACACTCATAGCAGATGTTGCCATAATTAAAACCCCATATAGACCATAGCCAATAGGTATAATCAATAGATAAAGACTGGTAACTGAAATTACATTAGGATCATCACTGAAAAATGAGCCAATTCTTCCTCCTAAAATTGCAAGTATTAAGAATATAAGGAAACCCCATACTAAAGAAAATTTATAACTGAATTTCATGCCCGATTTAATTCTATCAAACTTACCTGCACCCCAATTCTGACCAACAAATGGACCAAGTATACTAGCGAGTGACATAACAACGGTTAATGCAAAAAATTCTATTCGAGTTGCGACTCCAAAACCTGCAACTGCTTCAGAACCAAAGGTAGCAACTATACTTAGAATGACTCCTGCTCCTAGTGGAATCACAATTTTTGTTGCTGCAGTTGGTAAACCAATATATAAAATTTGTTTCCAAGATTCAGTAACAGCTTTAAACTCAGTTATTTTAATTGTAACCATTTTTTCTCTAAAAGTTAATATCCATAATGATAATACAAGCGTAGAAGCTCTTGCTATTACTGTTGCAAGGGCAGCACCAGCAATTTCCAAACGAGGAAACGGACCAATTCCAAATATTAAAATTGGATCTAAAATAATATTTACAAAAGCTGCAAAAACCATTATTAAACCTGGTGTTTTAGTATCACCAGTTGCTCTTATTGCGTTATTGCCAACCATTGGAATTACTACAAAAATCACTCCAAAATACCAAATTGTCATATATTGAATTATCAAAGACAAAACTTCTCCTGAAGCCCCAAGAAGATCGAATAGTGGATTAATAGTAAATAATCCGAATAATGCAAAAAAACCAACAAAAATAAGTGAAAGAGTTAAACTATCTGTTGCCAACCGTTTTACTTTATCAAAGTTACCTCCCCCAATTGCACGTGAAATTACAGCAGAAGCCCCAATTCCTAATCCCATTGCTATGCTACTTATCACCATTACAACCGGAAATGTAAAACTCAATGCTGCTAAGTGATTTGTCCCTAACTGACCTACAAAATATGTATCTGTCAGATTGAAAATTACGATGCCAAGAGTACCAAGTATCATCGGTATTGTGAGTTTAATCAATGTTTTCTGTATTGAACCTTCAATTAATCTAGCATTTTTTGTTGCCATAAAAAATACCTACTTTTAAAGGCACTTTAATCCCAAATTATGAGCTAATGTTTTTATATTAATTAAAAAAGATAATCAATTTTAGCCTTAAAAACTGTACATTTTTATTAATACTTTTTTTAAGAGAAGAATATGTCAAATAAACAATTATTGTCACTGCCAGAAGGTTTCAAACCAAAACAGTTAAAACCAGAAAGTGAATTATCGAGCTACGCATAGGACAGGTATCCAACATTGGGACAGGTATCTACACTCTTCGGGCGGGTAACAAAGTGGCTATGTGGCGGACTGCAGATCCGCATACGAGGGTTCAAATCCCTCTCCGCCCTCTCTACCCTACGCTAGGAAACTGTATCATACATTAAAATAAATAAAAAAAATCTAATATACAATAATTTTTTTCAATATTTATTATGCCATGGATTGATTATATTAATGAGGATGAAGCAAAAGGTGAATTAGTAGACATTTATGATGAAATCAAAAAGAAACGAGGGAAACTATCAAATGTTATGAAAATCCATAGTTTAAATCCAGATGTAATTAAAAAACATATGGATCTCTATATATCAATAATGTTTGGAAAATCTGATTTATCTCGTAAAGATCGGGAATTAATTGCTGTTGTTGTAAGTTTAATAAATAATTGTAATTATTGTATTAAACATCACGCTGAAGCTTTATCTTATTATTGGAAAGATCAGGAAAAACTTGAGAAATTAATTAAGGATTTTAACACTGTTGAATTTTCAGACAAAATTCAAGAGATGTTAAAATATGTTTTTCTACTTACAAAATCACCTGATAAAATATGTAAAAATAATATAGACAAACTTAGAGTCAAAGGTTTTTCAGATAGGGATATTCTTGATATAAGTTTAATAGTTAGTTATTTCAATTTTGTAAATAGAATTGTTCTTGGTCTGGGTGTAGAATTCAGTGATGAAGAAATAAAAGGATACCAATATTAATAGATATATCAAGCTTTTTTTCAAAAAATTAAGATTAATATTTATTAAACGAAATTAAATTTAAAAATTATAAATTATGGAAAACATTGTGCTAAGTAAAGAAATTTGTGAAAAAATATTTATTGTTTATCTTTTAGATATTGTAAATAAATCAGAAACATTTGAAGATTATATAAATTATCTTCTGAAACTTATGAGAGAACCTGGAATTATACTGCTATCAGGAACTTTATTGAGGAAAGTGAGAAACTGTTAGAAATTCAACAATCTCTCCTCCTTCTGTCTATAGACATTCTTGAAGCGTCAGATATACAAATCGACGATAAGCTCAAAAAATTAGAGTCTTCTTTTTCTGAATTTCTAAGTAGCAATACATTAA
>JBFEOQ010000028.1:0-22783 GCA_041550515.1 Thermoplasmatota archaeon
AAAATAAAAAAGAATAATAAAAGCTGGACTAAATGACTAAAAAAGCAATAGATAAAAAAAATCAAAAACAAATTGCAATTAAAAGAATTAAAGTTTTATTCGAATTAGCTTATAAAAAAGCAGTTAATGAAAACTTTGAACTAGCAGATAGATACGTATATATTGCTCGCAAAATATCGATGAAATACTTAGTTTCAATACCCGATGAGTATAAGCGATGTTTCTGCAAGCATTGTTATTGTTATCTTTTACCAGATGTAAACTCAAGATTTAGAATAAAAAAAAGTAAAATTATTATTTTTTGTAAAAAGTGTAATAAATACACACGAATCTTATTTAAATATAAAAAATGATGTTTCCGTTATCCTTATATATATTATCATTTATTAGCCTATCCCACATCACCCTATAATCATAGGAGTAAAAAAGTTATGACAACAGTATTTGATGTACCTGCTAAGGAATTAATTAATGAAGTTTCAAAAAAACTAAAACAAGATAAAAATATTGCTATCCCTAAAGAAAATATCTACTCGCGGACAGGTGTTCATAAAGAAAATCCACCTGAAAATAGTGATTGGTGGCACAATCGATGTGCATCAATTTTAAGAAAGATATATATTGAAAATGGTATAGGAGTCGAACATTTACGTGAGAAATATGGTGGTAGTCGCAATCGAGGTAGTAAGCCTTATAAAGCTCGTAAAGGCAGCGGAACAATTATTAGACGTGCTGTACAACAACTCGAAATTGCAGGTTATATAAAAAAAGTTAAAGGTAAAGGTCGTATATTAACCCCAAAAGGACAGTCCTTTATGGATAATACTGCATATGAAATATTAAAGAAAATAGAAGTAGTTTATCCAGAGCTTAAAAAATATTAATTAGTTAATTTAGTATAAATGTGTTATTATGGATGAAGAACTTGAAAGTTTAAGGAAAAAACGCCTTCAAGAGCTTCAACAACAAGCAGCTCTTCAGGAAGATATGAAAGAAGACCAACAAAAACAATTTGAAGAACAAAAAAAATCAGTTCTAAGGAGTATCTTAACAAATGATGCACGTCAGCGTCTCGGACGAATAAAGATTGCTCGTCCAGAAGTTGCTGAAGCAGTTGAAAACCAATTAATAATGTTTGCACAATCGGGTCAACTTAAAAATCAGATAAATGATAAGCAACTACAAATGCTATTAAAGAAAATAATTCCTAAAAAACACGAAATAAAAATTAAAAGAGGATAGAAAAGATATGTCGACTCATAAATCACTTCCAAAAAAAATTCGTCTAAATAAAGCAAAAAAAAGTAATAGGCGTGTACCTGCATGGATTATGATAAAAACAAATAGACGATTTACACGTCATCCCAAAACCCGTAACTGGCGCAGAAACAGTCTTAAAAAAAGTTAGAATACAGAGAGGTATGTTCATTTATGGCAGAAGAAATTGAAAAAATATATATTATACCACTTAAAAAAGCAGGTTTTTTATCTTCAAAGGCAGCACCAACTGCAGTAAAACGTGTTAAAAATTATTTAAAACGTCATATGAAAGTTGAAGAAAAAAATATTTGGATTGATGATTCACTTAATAATAGTTTATGGTCTTATGGTAAATATAACATGCCAACAAGAGTTCGTGTTAAGGCAGTGAAATTTGAGGATGGTGTTGTGGAAGCATATTTACCTGAACTTGAATTTAAAAAATCTCGTCGTGAACTTTTACGAGAAGAACGTGAGAAGAAAGAACCCATTCTTAGGAAAGAAGAGGAGAAGGTAGAAAGTGAAGAAGAAATTGGTGGTACAGAAGACTATGATATTGCACCAACCACTGATGGTGATGTAAAAATTAAAAAGAAGAAACCTTCTAAAGAAAAAAAAGGTACCAAGGTAAAAGATACGGATAAAAAATCTCAAAAAAAGAATGAGAAAAAAGAGGAGCCATCAAAAAAGACTAGTAAAAAGAAAAAAGAAAATTCTTCTATGAAATCATCTTCAAAAACCAATATAAAGAAAAAAAATTCTAGTAAAAAAGATTAAAAATTCTTATAGAAAATATATATTTTAAGATAAGAATTTTTATTATATTTTTTATTTTCTTGTTAACTGTTATCTAATTATATTTTTGATATTAGACTCCTGTTACAAAAAATTTGAATATGGACCAAGTTATAAAAACCATTATAAAAATGTGTTTTATACCAGCAGTAATTTTTCCTTCTTCAAATACACCAGTTACAACACCCATACCAGCACCCTGAATTATGGTTGTTATAAAAAATGCAAATGTAATATCATATTGCTTAATGGTTCCAGCGGCACCCATCACATTTGCAAGTCCTCCTTGGCCTTCACCAATCATAGCGGGAATTAGAGTTTTACATAATATAACTATAACCATAAGAAAAACTAACATACTAACATAAACTACAGCAACATAAGAGAGCATACCTGCACGTCTCTCTGATTCAATGAATTTAAGTTCCCTTGAATCTTTCGAAGCTGCATCAAGGACATCTGCAACACTTCCGCCACTACGACTTGCTTCAATAATTAAATAAACAGTTCGTTTTATAAGTTTTGTATTAACACGTTTTGAAAATGATTCTAAAGCTTTTTCAACACTGTTACCCCATGAAATCTGACGTGCAATATTTTTAATCTCTGGTGTTAACATACCATAATTTCCTTTTGATGCATGTATTATAGCTTTTGTAAAAGTCATTCCAGCACGACGAAATTCAGCAAGATCTCTTACAAAATCAGGAAATCGATCATCAATTTTATGCACTTTTCTATCATGTAAAAAAGTATAGAAGCCATAAATACCAGTTGAGATAATAACCGCAAAAACAAGATAATCCAAATTAGTACCTAAAAGTATATTCCCAAATTTAAATGGTTTTATAATTGCTAAAGGCTCAGTAGAAAGAATTGCCAAAAGAATAAAAAACACTGCAAAAAAAGTAGTTATAGCATATAAAATAAAACGATTAAGTTCACCCGTTATTATTTTTTGTTTTATAAAACTAGGTTTTGATACTTTCTGCATATCTTCATTCATTTTTTTCACACCCTTTGAGACATAGAAGCCAAAACAAAAGCAAAACTAACATGGATCATAGGAATAACAAAAAGAGCAAAAATATAAATGATCATCAATTGACTACTGTCTGCACCTGATATAAGCATCATAAGCGGGATTATAATAACGATTAATAAAATTCCTGCAACTGCAGCTGTTACATAAGCCTCTGCCATAATACCAAGACTTTCTATCAGTTGTTTTTGAGCTATACGATTCTCACGAGTATATTGTTCAGCTTTTGACATAAAATATGGTTTCAATGCACCACCCGACTGAACGGTTATGATTACTCCTTGTAAAAATTCTTTAAATTTATCTGAGGGGGTTCTATTAATATTAGCCTTAATCGCAGTTATAATATCTTTACCAAGAAAACCTACATCTCTATATATCCATAAAGACTCTTCTCTTATTTCTCCATATATTTTTTGTTTCGAAAGACTCTTAAAAATTTCAGTTGGAGTGACGCCTGCAGAAGACATAGCAGAAATGAAATTTAATGCATAAGGCAAATGCATATCAATTTTTTTTCCACGACTTTTTGATTTAAAAATTGGATATTTAATAAAATAATAATATGCAAAAATGGTTGTTATAACAGGAATGAAAACTAAAACCATTGTTATATTAAGAGAAGGCTTTAGAAAAACTAGTAAACTTATATAAATAGTAGAAGATATAACTGCAGATAAAATAGTATTCATCCATACATATGAAAGATAAGCACTTGGTCGTATATCAATGTGTGCTTTTTCTAAAGATAGCTTCATTCTATCATCATCGTCGACTATATACTCAGCGGTTTTTCCAAATCTGCGATAACACATTTTTTGATATTTATTAATAGGCACTTTTCTATTCACCACCTTTATTTTATTTTTATTTGATTATGATTATTTAATTTGTTAACTTCTTTTATTATCTTTTTTGCTATTTTTTTATCTAAATCTTTTATTTTAGTTAATTCTTTTATTGAACTTTTTTTCAAATCATCAATTGTTTTAATTTTAGCATAAAATAAGATTTTCGCAACTTTTTTATTAATTGCAGATATTTCTTTAAATGCATCTAGATATGATATTTCTTTATCAATAGGATATTCCACTTTTTCTTCAGTTATAACTTTTTTATCTGTTGGTTTTGCAATAGTTTCTAACAATGAATTTTTAATATCATTGTTTTTTTCGTTAAATTTTTTTAAGAAATCAATAGGATTTTCTGAATACCAAGATATAACTTTTGCCACTTCTTTAAAAGTCCTTAAATTATTTTGTTGCATCCATTTTAAAATCTCAGCTCTTTGTTTAATTTCTTGAGTAATTTCTTCTTTTGTCATATCCCATTTATTTTTGATTTTTTCTAAAATATAACTTTTACCAGTGTAAATGAATTTATCTTCAATTGGATCCCATCGGAAGGCTTCATTTGTTAAAATCTCTTTAGTAGCAGGATCAATATCAATAATTTCAACAATTTGTTTACAACGACGAACTCGTTTGCCATTTACACGAGTTGTAAAATGAATAGATACAAAGTCTAATGCTTGAAGCATTACTCTTGGAATCTCAATAGGTTTACCTTCAAGACGATGAATTAAAGATTTTGCGCTATCCGCATGAACTGTACTATATGTTGCATGACCCGTTGCCATAGCTTGAAATAAAACATATGCTTCCCGCCCACGAATTTCACCAACAAGTATATATTCAGGCCGTTGACGTAAAGCAGCCTTCATCAAGTCATATAAATCAATTTCACCTACTATTTTATCATTAACTATTTCACCAAAACCACTACGAGAAACTCCAGGTATCCAGTTAGGATGTGGAAGGTTTATCTCCCGTGTTTCTTCAATACTTACAATTTTTGCATCTCTTGGTATAAATAAACTTAATGCATTTAAAATAGTTGTTTTACCTGAAGCTGTACCACCAGCAATTAACCCGTTAATACTATTTTCAACTGCAAGCCAGAAAAAAGCCATTATTTCAGTTGATACTGTATTTAGTGTAATAAGATCAGGTGGTGTAAAGGGGTCAGCACGGAATTTACGTATAGTAAAAGTACTTCCTTTTGTTGTTACTTGTGTTCCCAATGTCATTTGTATACGGGATCCATCGGGCATAGTTGCATCAAGCATTGGTTCAGCGATACTAATATGCTTCCCACATTTCTGAGCAAGACCTACAACAAAATTAAAAAGTTCCTCGTTAGTATTAAAAATAATATTGCTTTTTAAAGAACCATATTTTCGATGAAATAAAAATATTGGAATGCCTGCACCGTCACAACTGATATCCTCAATATTTGGATCTCGCATTAAAGGATCTATTTTACCATAACCAAGAGTTTCACGTCGGGCATAATAAAATATTTTTTTCTTGGTTACTTTATCCATTTCAATCTCATGATTATCAATAACCTGTTCAATTTGATCAACGAGATAATTTTCAATATTTGTTTTATCAAGTTCATCAGGCATAAAATTAAAAGTTTTTATTAAACTGGTCCAAACAATATTTAGTCTTTCTTGTTCGCTAGTAGATAGAAAAGGTTCAATTATTTTGTAAAATTTTTCAAGTGTATCACTATTTTTCAAAACTTTTGTATAGGCATACGGTTCAATTATTGGATAAAAATCAAGTTGTTCAAGATCTTCCTTAAAAGAAACATTCCCCATTTTTCCACATTTAGGACATTTAACATTTACAGTATCACCTGAATCACCGCTAATCTCAATTTTTGTTTGACAGCTTGGACAAATTGCAATCTTTTTATTCTTCAACTTTTACAACCTTCTTTAATTCATTTAAAGTTTGGTCTGGATTTTCTGAATAATGTGAAACTAGTCTAGCAACATCTGTAAATTTACGGATATTTCCTCTACTCATTAATTCAATTATTTTTTTTCTTCTTTTTATTTCTAATGTCATATCCTCCCGGCTCATATCCTTCTCTCCGCGGATTCTTTCTAAAATATAACTTTTACCAGTGTAAATGAATTTATCTTCAATTGGATCCCATCGGAAGGCTTCATTTGTTAAAATCTCTTTAGTAGCAGGATCAATATCAATAATTTCAACAATTTGTTTACAACGACGTGCGCGTTTACCTTTCACACTAGTTGTTATATGAATTGATACCACATCTAGTGCTTGAAGCATTACTCTTGGAATCTCAATAGGTTTACCTTCAAGACGATGAATAAGTGAATTTGCGCTATCCGCATGAACTGTACTATATGTTGCATGACCCGTTGCCATAGCTTGAAATAAAACATATGCTTCCCGCCCACGAATTTCACCAACAAGTATATATTCAGGCCGTTGACGTAAAGCAGCCTTCATTAAATCATATGTATCAATTTCTCCAACTACTTTATCAGCTACAACCTGACCAAAACCACTACGAGAAACACCAGGTATCCAGTTAGGATGAGGAAGGGTTATCTCCCGTGTTTCTTCAATACTTACAATCTTTGCTTCAGCAGGTATAAACAATGAAAGAGCATTAAGGCAAGTTGTTTTTCCACTGGCAGTACCTCCAGAAAACAACATGTTAACTCGATTCTCAACAGCAAACCACATATAAGCAATCATTTCGGAACTCATAGTATTTAATTCAACAAGATCTGTTGGAGAAAAAGGATCTGCACGGAATTTACGTATAGTAAAAGTACTACCATGTGTAGTAATTTCATCACTTAAAGTCATTTGTATACGGGATCCATCTGGCATAGTTGCATCAAGCATTGGTTCAGCGATACTAATATGCTTACCACATTTCTGAGCCATTCTATTAACAAATGAATTTAATTCATCCCCTGTATCAAATTGAATATTTGTTTTAAGGGAACCATATTTACGATGATAAACAAAAATAGGAAGATTATTTCCATCACAACTTATATCCTCAATATTAGGATCTTGCATTAAAGGATCAATTTTACTAAAACCAAGTGAGGATTTGGAGAAATTATAAATAATTTTATCTAATAATTTTTTATCAACCTTTAAATTATAATCAACTATAACTTTATTGATATTTTCAATTAAATAAGCTCTTTCACCTTTTTCCTCAAATTCTTCAGTATCAATGGTCATATTACAAATTGTATCATAAATAAAATTCATCGTTTGTTGCTCTTCATCAGACAGCTCAGCTTCAACTAAAAAATAATATTTCTCCAATGTTTCCTGTTCTTTAAGAATCTCAACATAAGAATATGGGTCAACAAGTGGATAAAAGTCAAGTTCTTCCCATTCTTCCTCTGAAAATCCAAGATCTGTGAGTTTAACAGATTTAGTACTAAGTGCTTCTCGGGGGAGTTCAATATCATTAAAGTCTCCAATGAATTTATCATTAATTTCACCACTTATATCTCTAAGTTCTTCTCGTTCTCTTTTAATTATATTAGGACTCCAACCACTAAAATCAGATTCTTGCTCTTGTTCATCAAAAAAAACGTGCTCCTGTTGTGAATATGCGGATTCTTCATAATTCATTTCTTTATTTTTCTTAGGCTTAAAACTAGGTTTTTCAGTAATTTTTTTATCTATATCTTTTAAATGTTCTTCAAAAAATTTATTTACTTTTTCTTCAACTTTTTTATTATCATTTGATTCTATTATATTATTTGAAGCTTTTTTAATTCCCTCATCGATTATTACTTTTTCATCATCTTTTAAATCAGAAATATTTCCATCTTTAAAAAAAGGTTTTACATTTATATCAAAAGATTTATCATTTATATCTTCAGGTGTTATTCTGGAATAGGTTTTTTTGAAAAACAGTTTTTTCTTTTTTATAATTTTTGATTTTTCGGTTTCTTTTTTGTAATTATTATTAAAATCTTTTTTATTTAACTTCGGTTTTTGATCTATAAAATTTAGATTATTGTTTAAATCATTAGAAAAAGCATAACTAGCTTTATTTAATGCATCTGAAGAATATTTATTATTATTTTTATATTGTTTTAATATATTTTTACTAAAAAGATCAGGTTTTTTTAAAAAATGAAGAGTATTTTTTTCTTCAATTTTAAAAAGTTCAGGTTTTATGGTTTTTTCTTCTGTTTTATTTTTAACTTTTTTATTTGAAAGTTTTGAGTCGTTAACCTTAAAATTATTAATATTAGTAAATAAAGTTTGTTTAATTTCAGTTTTAGTCTTTTTAAATTTTTCAGGTTTTAAAAAAGTATTTTTTTTATGAATTATATCTTTTACATCTTGGTTTTCAATTACTTTATTTTTTTTACCAATACTAAATTTTATTTTATGTTTATGAGATTTGATTCTTTGTTTGAGTTGTATTTCTGGTGTTTTTTCATAGAATTTTCTTCCGACAGGTTTTTCTCCAAGGTTTTTTCTCGCTCGGGAAATTATTTCAAAACTAAATTTTTTTGATGCATCATTTATGATATTTTTATGTTTTTTAAAATAAAAAATTATTTTATTTTTGGTGTATAAAGAAAGAAATTTTTCTGAATTTATTAAATTTGAATTTATTTTTTTAAGTTTTGCTTCATTATTCAAGATTATTTCATCTACTAATTTTTCAATTTCAGGGATCTTTCTGTATTTTGTTCTCTTATTTTTTGTAATCAATAGGTTTACCTCCCTAAATTGTTAAAAAAATATTTAAATTTTGCATTAATACTATCTTGCATCCACATCCCTCTTTTATAATCCTTTCAGTTTTAATTAATAAAATTTTAACTTACTTTGTATACTAGTAAGATTCTTACACATTTCATCCAATTATTTTTGTTATACTTTACTTGCTATTTATAAGTTTTCTTTTTATTATAAAAATAAATAATATGATGCTTTTTAGACAAGTTTATAACTTCATTTTAAATGTCTAAGAAAAAGTGGACCTATGAGGTAGTCTGGATATCCTACTGGCCTTCGGAGCCGGTTACGGGGGTTCGAATCCCCCTGGGTTCGTTGGCTTCAATTAATGCAATATATCTACGTAGTTCTATATCTAGAAAAGAACTGATACTAATATTATGTTTTCTAGCCTTTTCTAATAAATCTTGACTTATTGTTATGCTAGTTCTTATCTTTTTCATATGCATATAGTATATACTATATACTTATAAACTTGCCTATATGTCTTATAACATCATCTACTAAAGTGGTATCACAATAGATACATACGATACCATGACTATGATCTTCTTCTGTAAATACTTCCACACATATACAGCATTTAAACCTCATTAATCTTTTTTATTATTTAATTTGGTTTAGTATTTTTTCAAAGAAAGGAAAACGATAGATTAGTTTTTCAAAGAACAAACTGGTTATAAAGTTTTGAATTGCTTTACTTTTCTCAACTGTGACATTTAAAATTGCCCAATCACTTTCTGCACCATAAGGATCTTTTGTCTTGGCTTTGACAGTATAATCACCTTCTTTCGTCCAATAAAAATACAAGTTTTGGATCCCATATTCATCGGGGTATGGACCCCACCAAATTCCAGATTCAAGACCAAAAGCATGAACATATAAATAAACATTAGTTTCATCTGGATCATTAAAGGTTAAATTATACCAGCAGTATTCCTCTTTCTTTATCTTAGACGGACCATCAATTATAGGAATTGATGGAGGTTGATTTGTATCCTGAATCCAAGTATAAGTTTCTTCAGTAAAATAATCACCATTTTCATCGGTAACAGTTAATGTAACAGGATATTCTCCTGATGAAGTATAGTTATGACTTGGATTTTGTTCCGTTGAGGTGGATCCATCCCCGAAGTCCCAATACCATGTAAAAGGTGGATTTTCACCTTCAGCATTACCTGTAAAATGAACTTTTTCATTTGTTAATCCATAATATGGTCCATTAGTCTTGGGTATTGGAGGCCAATTGTAATCTTCTGGGTTATATTCAACCCAAGCAGTATACCATCCTGTAAATAGGGCTCCGTATTCAATATTGAAAAAGCCATCATAACCAAAAGTTGGACCCCAGCTGTTTTTACATATCCAATATCCACCGTTGCCAATAGTTTCATCGTCATTCCAACCAACTATCACAATTAAATGATTTATTCGACTTGACCAGTTTTTTTCATTAGTATCTGGATAATAATCAATTGGATTATGATTTGTATAACCCCAATAGGAAAAGTTCTCAGTAACATTTATTCCAGCAGCAACGGGTCCGCCTTGAATAATTCTGGTTTTTATTTGATCTAAAGTATATGTAGTATGATTAAGCCACCATTTATATCCATAATCAGATATTGGAACAAGATATTTTTCCCAATCTATACATTTTTCTTCACATGGAACTTCATCACTTGCTTGATAGGGCATACATGCTTCAGGAATAATACCATTACAATAATTCCCTGTACTATCATCTTTTAATATACATTTGAAAGCTCTACGTGGATCTCCACCTAAGCAACCCTTTCCAACTGTATTTGCAGCCTTTGGTAAACATGATAATACATATTGTTCTGAAAGATCAGGATCTAAATCTGCAATACCCTCACGGATGTTAATAACGCTTTCAAGAGAGCCTAATGCAGCGAAATCCCAACAGCTACCACAATTGCCCTGATGTTTAGCAGGTGTAGTCCAATCCTGTCCTTCATAATCCTTCCAATTAAAATATTCAGGAAGATCATCCATAATTTGAATAGTTACATCTTCATTAATTTGATAAGCAATAATTGGTTCACTCATTATTGAAAATCCATTTATTAAAAATTTATCTGAATTACATTTACAATTATCATTATTAGATTCAATATTTTTATCAGTTGAACTTACTAAAGGTATAATTGAAACACCGATTAATAGCATACAAACAAAAATTCCAATTATTTTCTTCATTTTATTTTCCTCCCTCAGTTTAAAAATACAAATGTAATATATAATAGTTGAATTTAAATGTTATTACCTGAAAAAATCTTATATAAAAAAAATTGAAAAAAAACAACCTATGCAAACAATAAAAATGTAAAATTGATTAAAAAGAAAAAAAAATTAAATTTGATTTTTTTAGTTATAATATTTGTTTAGTATAATTGCATATTTATAAATCCAAATTCCTATCGCAGTCTTTGAAACAATAACTCCCTCATCTTCATCTTGTCCAACCAAAGCTATAGTGATATTAAATTTTCCAAAATCTTTAGTTGCCAAAGCTACACGAATGGATTTACCAGGTTTTAAAGAATATAGTTGATTATCTAAAGAATTATTAAGATGCCAATTCAAAGAGTTATATTGAGAACTCTGTTTAAAGTAAAATATATTATCTCCATTATTTACTATCTCCCAGGACATTGAAAAAGAATCGGCAAACTGATTTCTTGTTAATAACATCATTAATTTACCTTGAAAATTAATTTCAATTTCATTATTATTTTTATTTATATTTTTTGCATTGATAATTGGTATAATACTAAGTCCAATAAACAAGTATACAATAAAAATTCCAATTATTTTCTGATTCATTTTTAGTTCTTCCCTCTAAAAAATCTTTATAATATAATTTAAGTAATAGATTTAAAATATTTAAAATATAATATTAATTTATGCAACAAAATTGAAAAAAACAACTTTTTAAACAACAAATTGTAACTCACACTTAAATTTAAACGATGGGTTGTATTTAGGATCTGGTGGTTAATTTAAGTCGGAAGTACCCTATAAATATTTGATCTCAATTGTTTAACCATAAAATAATATTACAAATGCTGATAATCCAAAATGCCCACAAGTCTTTTAAACGGTTAACCTGAATTTTTTTGAGCTAAAGCCACTCCAAAAATAATCAAAATAGCAAATAATATTGTTTGAATAGAGATTATTTCGCCTATTAAAATATATGAAAAAATAACTGCAAACACTGGCATTAAATATATAAATATCACTAATCTTGAAATCTCTTCACTCATCATTGCTTCATACCAAAGAAGTATTGCGATAAAACTTGGGAATAATACTAAAAGAAATATAGCAAACCAAGTTTCAATTGATAAATTTATTATTACATTTAGAGGTCTCTCAAATGATGATATAATACTTAATACAATAAAACCAACTAATGAACTAAATCCTAATATCTGAATAGGATTTTTTCTTTCTAAACCTTTTTTTGTTATAATACTTGAAATTGCATATGATATGCCTGAGAGTAGAATTAAGAAATTTCCATAAACTGATATATCAAATAAATCAATATTTTTATCTGTACTTATAACCAAGAATATTGTTCCTATTAAAGCACATATCGAACCAACAATCTTTTTTTTATCTGCAGATTCATTTAAAATTATAATAGCAAGAATAATTGTGAATATAGGTCCTGAGGTCTGAATGATACTACTAACAGATGCAGTAGTATATTTCATTCCCACATTTTGTAAAATACCAGGTAAAATAATTGTGAATAAACCTATACTTAAATAGATTAACCAATCATCTTTGGAAAGTCTAATTTTATTTATACCATGTTTTAATAAAAGAAAAATTAGTATGGGAATAAATACTATTGCTCTTATTGCAGCAAGAGTAATTGGAGGAACTCCATTATCCAATACTATTTTTATTAATGGAAATGAAAAAGACCACATTAAAATGGCTGATAGAACAATTATGAAATACAAAATTCTTTTAGGCACATTGCTTGTAAACTTATTTGATTTTTAGTATTTTTGTTATATTTCTTCATTTCTTTTTCCAAAAATGAAATGCCTATAAAACTTATGAATTTACCTTATACGTTCCATGTGCAGTGGAAAACTTTCTCCTAATTTTTCCCAAATAATAACGCTATATTAGAATATAAACAACAAAATGTAAAAAAAGAAAAAAGAGTTTATATTATTTGGTTTAACAGATTTTCCAAGAAAGCAAAACGATTAACGAGTTTTTTAAAAAGAATATTTGTTAAATGTTGTTTTGATTTTGTTGTTGTTAGTGAAATTTGTATTATATCAAAGTCATCTTGATTATTTTTATTAACTACTTTTATTTGACCAATGAATTCAGCATTTTTTTCTTTAGGAGAAACCAATGTAATGCTAATGGTTTTGGTACCATCTGAAGGTGTTAAATTTTCACCACTCATACAAGAAAATTCCCATTCTCCCCAATTAGGATATTCGATAATATTCCAGCAAAGACAAGAACCGCAAAAACCGATATTTTCAATACTGATACTACCTGTTAATTTGCTATTTACACTTACATTATTCCATACAAGGTTTCCCTGACATGATAGATCCTCATGGGCATTTGGATCATTATATCCATAGGTTTTAAAACAAAAATCAGTGTCAAAATGTTCATCATCATTCCAATTTATTTCATTCCATGTTTTACCATTATAATTAGAAATCATAGATTTTCCATCAGGATAGGGGTTATGATTACCAAAATACCAACCTATATAACGTTCACAAATAGAGCCTTCATTACAATGGCAGACTATGTAATAAATTTCATTTGGTTTTACAAAAATATCTTGAAAATCGAATGTTATCCATTCTTTAGTTTTTATTTCATAACCTCTAATATATGTTTTAGTAAGATCCTTACGTTCTAAATCTTTCCTAATAGAAACTGTAAAATTACTATTTTCAATGCCTTTTCTATTGACTAAAAGTTCTACACTTGATAAAATATTAAGAGATGGTTTAAATCCTTGTGCATAAAAATGTGCTTGATTTATACAAGCTACCGAACCACAATCCTCTGTTTGATATTGATCAAGTTCATCATCCAAAAATAAATTAAAAACCAAATTATTAGTATCGATATTTAACTCAATTTTTTCATTCTTTTTAGACATAACAGATATATAATTAGTTGATATCAAAACTAATGTCAAAATAATAACAATATACTTTTTCTTTATATACATATTTTTCCTCCCAATAAAAAATTTAATAAATTATCTTGTTATAAAATTTTTTATAACATATGCAACAAATTTTAATAAAAAAGATTTATAAACAACAAAATGTAAAAATAATTTCACCACTACATCACAAATCTACTTTAAATCTTTTTCTAATTCCCATTCTTTATCTCTTTAATATTTCTCTTTGAGATAAATCCACAATCAAAGAAATCTCCATCTATGATACGTCCAATGATAACTCCTCTATTTATGACTTTCAGAGCTTCAAATGACTCTTGTCTGTTATCAGTATAAACCACAATAGAATTATGTATAATATCACCATTTTTGTTTTTCTAATCTTCCTTCTCATAGGTCATATCTTTATAGGTTGTGGTATATTTTCAGTAAATAATTCTTGTTTATGGTCATTTATAATCGTGATTTCTATTATATTTTTATGATAATCATTTGTATTTTCTGCATCTATGTCATATCCATATGTTTTCATAATGGATGTAACCGTGTTTTCAAAATTATTCTTTATTGTCTTACCATCAATGTTAAGGGAATTGATGTTGGTTTGATTTGCAATGACAAACGTTCTCCATTGCTCTATGATTTTTTCTAGGTTTATAAAACAGGATTTACAAATAATGTATTTCTTTCCAAGTATTGGATGTATGTACTTGCCTATAATACTTAATTCATTTCCACATTTTTTACAAATTTTCATTTATTCCACTCCCGGAAAACCTACAGCATTGAAGGATAAGGCCATTTTGCCGAGGTGTATATCTTCCATATTTTTTGTCACCATATCTCACATCTGATAGCGTATACATAATACCCCATTTCCAGATTTTTTCCGATAATTCTAAAATAAGAGAACACTGTTTACATTTCGGAGAAAAGGAGGATTATATGGTAAATTATGACCTTAAAGACAGAAAAATCCTTTATCAACTTGATTTAAATTGCAGACAGAGTAATGCCCAGATAGGTAAAAAAGTAGGATTGTCAAGAAAGGTTGTTGAATATAGAATAAGTAAAATGGAGGAAGAAGAGGTTATAAAAAACTATTACACTGTTATTGATGCATATAAACTTGGATATATGTTCTACAGATTCTATATTAATCTTCAGATTATCAGCAAAAAGAAGAAATTAGAGATTATAGAGCATTTTGCCAATTATAATAAAATTTCTACTGTAGCTACTATCAAAGGTATCTATGATTTGGTTATTGTATTCTGGGTTGATGACATCGCTGAATTTTTTAATTTCTGGAAAAAGAGCTTAAAACAATATGGTAATCTCTTTTCTGAAAGACATTTTTCTTTATATATCCATGGTCGAGGATATCCACTATCTTTTTTACTTTACAATGAAATGGATAAAATAGAACCTATCCGAGTAGATAGATTTGGTATCATAGATAACATAAAGATTGATGAGGTTGATTATAAATTGTTAAATGAGATTGCTTTGAAAGCTCGTATTACCTCTGTTGATTTATCTCATGTTCTCGGATGTTCTTCACAAAATGTGATATATCGAATGGATAAATTAGAAAAGAATGGATTGATACAATCATTTCGAACTGCTGTTGATTTTTCCCTATTTGGATTCAAATATTACAAAGTAAATATTAAATTAAAAGATTATAGTAAACGTATGGAAATTGTTAAACAATTAGAACAAAGTCCATTTATCAACTACTTCAGTGCTTCTCTAGGGTTATGTGACTTGGAATTTGAATTCATTGTAAGAGATACAGATCATCTGATAGATATTATGGAGGAGGTAAGTGATAAATTCCCTGACTCAATTCTTAATTATGATTATTATTCAGATATTAAAAATTACAAGGAATCTTTTTTGCCTGAATTAACTGAAAAGAATTTCAACAAAACCTAATTTATAAACAAAATGAAAAAACACTATAAAATAAAAAAAAGTGTTTAGAGTTTAATTAATCTGTTTAAAATTGGAAATATATTTATTAGTTCAGTTATAAAATCAAAAATATTTATTTTAGATTTTGATTTATCAACGATTGTCCTAAATGCATAATCCCAATTTGGTGCTCTACTTGATCCACCTTGAGGATACGGATCTCCATATGCTCCACTCCATGCATATTCAGAACCAAGCTCACATTCTACTACAATAAAATATTTTTCTCCGCGTTTAAGTTCAATATCAGGCAAATTAACTGTTAACCAATATTGTACATTCAGAGCATATAACGCTGCATCTACAGATGTAAAAGATATCTGAGTCCCAAGAGGTTTATCAATTGATATCTTTAATGGAGGTGATCCACCATAATAACAACCTATATGCAATTGTATTTCCTCAAGAGTTTTTCCTTGATTAACAAATTCTTGATAATGTGGAACTCCAGCTGATAACCAATCTATCTCAGTTGTAATAGATTGATTTTGATCAATTATACCTGGTGATAAACTATGATAAATTTGTGAACCCTGAATTCCAAATTGATCAGAACTACTAATCGATGGTAATACTACAATTGAAATCAATAGCATCATAACAAAAATTCCAACTATTTTCTTCATAATATACCTCCTCCTCAGGTAAATACATATTTGATTTAAAGTATTTAAAAACTATGACATTAATTATCACATAATGACGAACTAATATAATTGATCAAATCTTGAATGTTATATTTGGTTTAGTATTTTTTATTTAGAATTTATCCAGATTCATAACTATCTAAAATATATCTATTTATATGCCCTTTTTCTATTTTTTGCAATAGAATACTTCTTTTGCAAGTGTTTTATCTTCATCTATTGGACAACCCACATATGTTAAATAATTCTCAAGAGTAACTTTTACAATATAAAGCCACTTATCTGAAATTCTATTTATACTGCGAAGTTTAAGGAATTTACCCAATTCAGTTCTACCTGATAACTTTCGCTCTTTGTAGCCTTCGGAGCCAGTTACGAGAGTTCGAATTCATCTAGGTTCGTTTTTTAAAAATTATTTCATGATTTTGACCTTATTCCAATATGTTAAAATTACAGGAAATATTTAAATATAAAAAAAATCAAAGTATAACTTAAAGAGGTCTGGTAAAATAATAATTTTTTTCCTTTCATCTTTCCCATCCACCCTCCAGATCTCACCATCATCTCTCCAAAAAAATAAAGAAGATATAGTAAAATTCTACTATTTATTTATATTCTTCTAAAAAATTAATTTAAGCAAATTTCCCACGTAGCTTTCTTCTCTCAACTTTAACATTTGAAGGAGAGACAATCATAAGGTTGTTTCCTATACCTGCGATATCACCATTTATTTCTTTTGCAAGTTTTTTAAGATCGCTAGTTATTCTTTTTAAAATCACTTCTTCTTCAGCAATTGGTGAAAAATCAAGAATAAGTACATTACCGCCATAAACATAATCTGAAAATTCTTTTAAATCCTCATAACGTTGTATTTCACCGACACGGACAAACATATTTGCAGTTTCTGCTCCACCACTAGATTCGACATATTTTTCTAAATCAACGTAACCTTCAACATCACCAGACTTTTTATCCCCAAAAATCTTATTAACAATTCCCATAACAACTTTCAACTCCTAAGCGTTTTACTCACGAACAATATATATAATTCTCTTTATAAACTTTTGGCGACAAAAACCTGAAATTTATTTGATAATAAAATATATAAAAAATTAACAAAAAAATAAAATTATAATTTGATTTGTATATAGAACGTTTAGTATTGTTAGTTTAATAAAATTGTTTTTAATTAAAAAAAATTATCACTTTTAAGAAAATCCCATAGATTATCACCAATATAATGAAAAATAGCAATAGCTTTACCTTTTTCTTTTTGTATCATACCCGCACCGGTTACTAGTGCAATACCTACTGCTAATGGTTTTTTATTTTTTTCATCACGTATCCATACTATATCATCAGGTTGAATATCTTTATCAGCATCAACAATTCCAGGATTCATAACATCTGCACCATTTGTAACAAATTTTATCGCACCCATATCAACCGTTACATACTTATTGCTAGGTTTATACTTATACAACCCAATAATCGTGAAAACAAGTCTATCATTATATAACATAAAATACGGTCTATGATCTATAAAAACAAATTCAGTATTTTTGTAATAACCTATTTCAACAACTGAATCAAAATTAAAAAAACTAGAATTAAAATCATTTTTTAACCGATCAATAATCTTATGCACTTCTTTTTTTTTGATTCTATGACGATTTTTAATTTTAAATTCCATAATTTATGTTAATTACAAAGGTGTTTAATAAAAATTTTATTTTTCTTTTATAGTCGCCCAAACTGTTATAAATAAGAAGTATATTTCGTGGTTTCAAGGTATACAAAATGGAAAAGCCACTAAAAATATTGCATTCAAGTCTTAACAAACGTGTAATAGTTGAGCTTAGAGGGGGAAGAGGATATCATGGTACTTTAGATGGTTATGATGTTCCCCATATGAATCTTGTACTAAAAAATGCTGAAGAAAAAATTGAAGGTAAAGAAAATATTAAACATGGCACAATAATAGTAAGGGGAGATAATATAATATATGTCTCACCATGAAAAATATATTAAAGGTTGATAAACTATGTCAAAAGGAACTCCTTCAAAAAAGGGCGGTAAAAGAGTACATACTATATGTAGAAGATGTGGAAAACATGCCTATCATATCCAAAAAAGAGTATGTGCTTCTTGTGGTTTTGGAAAATTTGCCAAAATCAGAAAATACAACTGGGCTAGAACAAAAAACTAAAAATAAAAATTATTTTGAATTATACTATATTTTTGAAATATTCTAATTTAATCTATTATTAAAACCTAAATATTAGAACTATAATGCCTTGATATAAATGACAAAAGATAAATGTAAATATTATTGCTATAAGAAGATCCATAAAAAAACAATGAATTCTATAAAAAATATGGATAAGTTAGAGCTTGTAATATTTGACATGGATGGTGTATTAACAGATATTTATAGCTCATGGAAATATGTTCATAATTATTTTAATTCTTCGAACGAAAAGTCGGTAGAAGCATATCTTAAAGGACAAATTGATGATATGGAATTTATTAGAAGAGATGTCAACTTATGGCAGGAAGAGGGTAAACCAATAAAAAAAGAAAAATTAGCTGAGATTCTTGCAGATGTTCCCATTATGAAAGGAGCAGAAAAATGTATAAGTTTTTTGAAAGAAAAAGGTATTAAAACCGCAATAGTTAGTGCGGGTCTTGATATTCTTGCAGAAAGAGTTGGTAATGAACTAGGGATTGATAAAATTTTTTCGAATGGCATTAAAACTGATAATGAAGGTAATTTAACTAATGAAGGAATTTTAAATGTTAAATTAATGTATAAAAATGAAGCTATTAAAAAATTAGCTGAATATTTAAATATACCTTTAAATAGAATAGCAGCAGTTGGCAATTCCTGTTTTGATATCACAATGTTTGAAATATGTGGTGTTGGAATTGCTTTTAATCCAGATGATGAGTGTACAATTAAATATGCCAATTATACGATTAAGATTAAAGATTTATCATTAATATTAAAGATTTTAGAAAAGTATTGTAGAAATTATTGAATTTTTAAGTTTTAGTTTTACAAAAAATATTTTCTTTTGAAAATTTTTTAAAATAAATCATTTATTTACTTTTTTAAAATAGAGATTTTTAAATAATGGAAAGATATTACGAATGTTAACAATTAACAATTATAAGGAGTGAGATTTATGAAAAATAACAAAAAAGATAGATGTGTACTTACGAGTGTTATAGAAACAGAGCTAGATATATTAAAGCGACATGTTCATGTTCTGAAAACACTACAAAAAAATCAACCTATGGGTATTATTAAATTATCAGAGCTTACCGGATATCCTCAGCATATGGTAAGATATTCATTGCGTATTCTTGAACAAGATGGTCTTATTGAACCTTCACCTCAAGGTGCAGTTACTACCGAAGATGTTAATGAAACAATGGATTTACTTAAAAATACACTTGAGAATATTAGTATTACTTCAAAAGAAATCATCAAAAACATTGAATAATAGAATTTGTATTACGTTTTTTTATTTTGCCGAGGTAACTCAGTCGGGAGAGTGCACGGCTGAAGACCGTGATGTCGTGGGTTCAATTCCCACTCTCGGCATAAGAAAAACATTTTTCTACTGAAAAAATCACTTTTTTAACATATTTTTAAAAAGGGCATTGAACCAAATAATATAAAAAGACTAAGCTTTTACAATTATATAAAATTATAGAAAATAAAATATAAATATACCAGTAAATATACCTAAATCTTATAAATTATGAAACAGAATAAAATAATGCCACATATAATGAAAAAAATTAAAAAAGTTATATTAATAAATATAATTCTATTCATCCTTATATCCGTAGCATATTCACCATTAGTCGCTCAGAATGCTAAACCACTCTATAGGTCATATAGAAATGTGTTGAAACCTGGTGATGAGGGAGCACATTTTAACCGATTATTACCTATTCGGGAATGGTGGTATTTTAATGTAGTCTTTGATAAAACTGATAGTGAGTTACTGAATTGGTCTGCTATGATTAGTTTTAATCATGGATCTTATTTATTAGAAAAACCAGATATTCTATTTATAACGTTGTATGATAATGAGAACAAATCATATGGGGGAATGGTTAATCGTAAAACTGATACTCTTCAAGCAACTACTTATGGCGTTAATATTACTTTTGAGGATTCATGGGTTAAAGGTTTATATCCTAATTGGCATTTATATGTTGAAGATAATGATGCTGATTTAGATCATAATATAGTTCTTGATCTCTATTTTAAAGCTTTATCCTTACCATATTGGATGTTATTAAATACAGGTCATGGTTCCTCTAGAAGTCTTTTTGGTTATTATTCAATAAATCATTGTGAAGTTAATGGTGATATAACAATTGATGGAACTGTTTATAAGGTTCATGGAACAGGGTATCATGATCATCCTTGGATGCCTTTTATTCCAAAAGGTGCTCTAGGATTCTGGGATTGGTTTTCTGTTCACTTCAATAATGGATACCATGCATTCATTTGGATGATAACACCCTTAGGAAAAGATGCATTTAATTCAACAACACCTAGATTCTGTTGGATTACCGATGGTCAGAACTTTACAGATATAAAATTATTTAAGATAGAATACCTCGAATTTGAAAATACATCGATACCTAATTTCAAACGACCAAAAAGCTTTCATCTAACATCATCATCCTATCCAATCCTTGATCTTTACCTTGAAACAAAAAATATGTATGAATATATTTGGAAACAAACTAATAATATGAAAATTTTAGCTATGTGGGAAGGATCATGCG
Source organism: Thermoplasmatota archaeon (assembly GCA_041550515.1). Taxonomy (GTDB): domain Archaea; phylum Thermoplasmatota; class E2; order DHVEG-1; family DHVEG-1; genus PFL35. The sequence continues at coordinate 21,382 of JBFEOQ010000028.1, forward strand.
AAGTAAAAGGAACAATTACTACAAAAAATAATAAATCAGAGGTACAAGGATCAGCCATATCTGAAATAATTAGGATACTATAAAAACAATCAAACTCAAAACTCTTTTTTTACATAAAATATACTCATCCAAGAATTTTAGAATTCAAGGTTTTTGAAAAAGAAAATCTGATTTTCTTGATTTTAAAGTAATACGATTTTGACATAAATAATGCAAAATGTATTAAAAGTTACCAATTGGTAATCATTATATATAAAAATATTCCAAAATAATTATATAATAATCGATAAATCCATGTTAACTAATGTTAATTTAGATTTGAGCTCGAAAACGAGGTTTATAACTTTATTTTCTCGTTAAAAAAAAATAAAAAAAGGAGCATATAAAAATGAAGAAAATAATTTTATTAACAGTTATAATGACGATTTTATTAACAGTTGGGTTTAGTGGATGTAATGAAGATAGTAAATCTGAAAATATTTATTTATTTAAATCAGATCAGGAAAGACTGATAGGTTTTTGGAATGTTACAGTTACTTATAAAGGTAAAACTGCTTCGGAACAAACATGGGAGCTTAATTCAGATGATACCTATAAAATATATAAAAAGGAAGATACTGTAATTAGATTATTAGATTATGGAGCTTGGAATATTACCAATAATAGTTTAGTATTTAATTCTAGTAGCGATAATTTCATAAAAATATTATATTATGTTTTTTCTAATAATTATTATACTGTCAACTTAACAGATAGTAAGATTATAGAAGCTGTTTATATCTGTAATAGGCAAATTTGAAAATAAGGGTTTTAAATATATAAAAATAAATACTATAAAAATGAGCTTCTCCTTATTACATAAAATTGTAAAATATAAAAAAATATTATTAAGTTAAAGAATTTTTTGTATTCCCACTCTTGGCACTTTTAACCAGTTTTTCTCCAGTAAAAACCACATTTTTATAACAAATCTTAGAACAACTTTTTCAGCGTTTTCCACTGTTTGAAAAAATACTAAACCAAATAATTATATAAATCTAAAATAAAATTTTCCTTCTGTTTATTTTGATTTAAGTTAAATTTGGTTCATCCATTATTTCTTGCAGACCTAATATTAATATTTCATTAATTTTTTCAATATGGTCTAATTCACTATCAATGCTTTTCATTTTTGTATGTATATTTTTTTTAATGATCTTATTTAAATTTATCTTGTTATTATACTAAATATAACATTTGTACTATTCGTTATTTTGTAATTTTTCTCATAATTTTTTACATCTTTTATCTTTTTTTTGTTTTATTATAAATTTTTTTATTTGATTTAAGTTAAGTGTAATCTATCTATTATTTCTTGTATATTTAAAATTATTATTTCATTAATTTTTTTTATTTGATCTAA
>JBFEOQ010000029.1:0-22772 GCA_041550515.1 Thermoplasmatota archaeon
AACACTACAACTAACAAACCTAGAATACTCAACCACCTACACAATCTGGGTAAATGCAACCGACCCCACAGGCAGCAACCAATATACCAGAAGATGGTACAAATTTACAACAGAACAAGGAAATCCTATATTTGGAATACCAACACCAAACAATGGCTCAACAGGACAACCACAAACCCTAACCTGGAACATACCCATCAACGACCCTCAAGGAGACACCTTCACATGGACCATAGAATGCAACAACGGACAAAAAAACAGCGCAACAGATGCAAACAATGGAACAAAAACACTACAACTAACAAACCTAGAATACTCAACCACCTACACAATCTGGGTAAATGCAACCGACCCCACAGGCAGCAACCAATATACCAGAAGATGGTACAAATTTACAACAGAACAAGAACAAAATCTTCCACCAAATAAACCCATTAAACCATCTGGACAGATAAATGGTAAAGTAAGGCAAGAATTTACATATACAACAAGTACAACAGATCCTAATGGAGATCAAGTATATTATATTTGGGACTGGGGTGATGGAAAAAATAGCGGTTGGCTTGGTCCCTACAACTCTGATGTAACAATTAATACGTCTCACAGTTGGACATTTAGAGGTTCTTACAATATCAGGATTAAAGCAAAAGATATCTATGGAGAAGAGAGTAGCTGGTCAGATCCTTTAGCTATCACTATGCCTTTTTCATTTGACAAACCAACTTCTAAGTTATTGGAATTATTGTTTCAAAGATTTTCAAATATATTTCCAATAATACAAAAACTATTTGGATAATAAAATAAAATAAACAACTGCAAATAACAAGTTTATTTTCAAATATAAAATTTAAGGAGTTATAATATTAATTTATTTGACTTGTTGAAATATTATTAAACTAATCAGGCTAAATATTCAAATTATGCAAAATCCATGTTATTGATAGATTTTTAGATAGATCGACTAATAAAAATATATATCAAAAATTATACTCAGTTACAGGTTATTATTTTTAGTTTATATTTTTATATATTCCTAGAAAGATTTAAAATAAGCTTAATTATTTAAATCTATAAGAAAGGATATCATTTTATTAAGGGGAAGGTAAAGTTGAAAGGAAAAAAAAAGATAATAATAGTTTTAGAATTTGCAATATTAATAATACTCTCAACTTTCGTGGCATCAATGCTTGGAGATAATCCCGAAAATCAAATACCAATTGCTCATATTTCTACAAATGTAACAATAGGTAAAATACCTTTAAATGTTAATTTTAAAGGCTCTGGGTCTGTTAGCAATGGGGTAATTGTATCTTATCTTTGGGATTTTGGTGATGGTGAAATATCTTATTTACAAAATACAACATATATTTATGAAAAAAAAGGAAAATATGTTGTAACTCTTACTATTAAAGATAATAACGGGAATATTGGTCGTCAAAATATTATAATATATGCACAAGAAAATATTACTCCCAAAGTTATTCCATCAAATCAACAGGGGGATTCTAACTATATATATGTTGATTTTACTTGGTCTCCTGAATATCCTGATCCAGGACAAAAAATTACATTCATATCAAATTATTACGATTACTCAGGAGTATTTGCATTTGCTAGTAAATTTTGGAATTTTGGTGATGGAGAATCAGGGTGGGGTTCGATAGTATCACATATTTATGCAAAAAAAGGTAGGTATAAAGTTACTTTAATTGTAACTGCTACAGATTATTCTTCAGGTGAAATAACAAATGGTCGTTCAATAAAATATATAAATATTGGAGCATCACCTTTTGCGAGGTTTACTTATTCACCTAAGATGCCATCAACTGGAGAAAAAATTTTTTTTGATGCATCAGAAAGCTGGGATAACAATGGTGAGATAGTAAAATATCATTGGAGTTATATAGATTCAAGAGAACCTAATAAAGTAGTTGATATGGGTTATAACAAAACTATAACTTACATCTGGAACAAACAAGGGTATTATACTGTAAAATTAACTGTGATAGATGATGAGAATAATACAAATGAGATAACAAAAGATATTGTTGTTTCAATATTGAAAATACAAGAAATTTCAGCTGGTTTTCGTCAAGTTGGTTTTAAAATAATTAATAGAGGAGATATAACAGTTAATAATATTCATTGGAAGGTTAAGGTTAATAGAAACTTTTTAATAATTCCACTCTGGAGAATATTTCAGAAATCAGGTATAATATATACACTTAAACCCGGTGAATCTGTTCCAGTAAATATAGGTCGTTTTCGCAGAGGTTTTGGTTTGATTACTATGACTATTACTATTGAAACTGATAAAACAGTACAAATCACAGAATCTCAACAAGGATTTATGTTAGGTAAGTATGTACATCTACGCTCTTGATAAAATTCTATTTTAAAAAAACTTGCAGAGATTAATTCGAATTTTATAAAAAAACAAAGAAATAATCTTAAAAATTCTATATAATTTCATATCCAATATTTACAAATTAAAAAATAAAACTTTTTTTTAAGAGATACTAATAGTTTATAATTAAAGTATTATATTCAATAAAATCCATAAATATCTAAAAAATTTTATATACTTAAATTTGATTAATAAATAACGGGATGCAATTAGGGTGATTTAGAAAAAGTTATTAATAATAAGTAGGAAGGGATGAGATCTGTATTTAAAAGAAGTTAGAATGGAGAATTTTAAATCGTTTGGACAAAAATTAATTGTTCCTTTTTTCCCAGGTTTTACTGCAATTACAGGTCCAAATGGATCTGGTAAAAGTAATATTGCAGATGCTATTTTATTTGTTCTTGGACCTCGAAGTAGTAAGGTTGTACGTGCAGGACGTCTAACAGATTTAATTTTTAATGGAGGTAAAAAACATAAAAATCCTGCAAAATTCTGTAAAGTATCTCTTGTTTTTGACAATATTGAACGAAAAATGCCTGTTGATTCTGATGAGGTAATTCTTACTCGTATGATAAAAAGAGCACCTCTTAAAAATGATCCTAATAATTACTATAGTAAATTTTATATTAATGAAAAATCTGCTACATTTTCCGATTTTGTAAATGTACTTAACCACGCTCGTATGAGTGGTGACGGCTATAACATTATCAAACAAGGTGATATTACCAGTTTTATAGAGAGAGGAGGAGTTGAACGTCGTAAACTTATCGATGATATAGCAGGTATTAGTAATTTTGATTCTGATATTAAAAAAGCTGAAATTGAAAAAACTCAAGTAGATAATAATCTTGAAAGAATTAACATTATTCTAAACGAAATAAATACACAAATTCGTCAACTTAAAAACGATCGCGATGCAGCGTATAGATACAATGAACTAAAAGATCGACTATACGAGACAAAAGCAAAAATTACATCAAAGAAAAAACAAGATGTAGAAACACAAATAACAGAAATACAAAGACAAATAGAATCTTATGAATTGGAAAAAACACAACTAGTTGAAAAAAGTAACAAATTAAAAGAAGAATATTCTGAAAATAAGAATAAATTAGAGAAAATAGAAGAACAAATCGCTGATATAGGTGGAGATGAAGTAAAAGAAATTAAAGAAAAAATAGATGATATTCGTAGTGATGAAATTAAAATCGAAGAAAGAATAAACTATTCAAATGATGAAATACAAAACCTTCAAAATGAGCAAATTGAACTTAAAACAAGTTTTGAAAACTTAAAAAAAGAACTTAATGAAAACAACTTACAAAAAGATAAGTTTGAGGAAGAAATTCAGAAAAAACAAATAAAATTAAAAGAAAAAGATAAAGAGCTAACTGAATTAAAAGAAACCATTGCTCAATCTGATGATAAATCAATGGATATTACACATGAACTAACAAAAATGAGAGAAGAATTCGACCAAAAAAATTCAGAACTTCATGAATTACAACTTAAACAAGACAGACTAAATGAAAATTTAGATAAATTAGACCTACAAATTGCAGAATTTGAAGAAACAAAAAATACATATGAATTTGAATTAAAGGATATTAACTGGCAAAGTCAAGAATTTCAAAAAGAAGGAAATGAGAAAAATAAAAAAACACAACTTTTTGAAAAAAACCTTTTTGACTATAAGAAAAAAGAAGTAAAATTAACAGAACAACTTACAGATATTGAAAATGCAATTCGGAATCTTGAACGAGAAAAAGCAAAACTACAAGCAGAATTTGATGCATTACAATCCATAAACGGTCAATACAATCGTGCAGTTCATGAAATATTGAAGGCTAGAAACGAAAAAATTCTAACAGGGGTTCATGGAACAATTGCAGAACTAGCAAAAGTAGATGATAAATATAAAACTGCGCTTGAAACTGCAGCAGGTAATCGCCTGCAAAGTATTATTGTGGATGACGACGAAGTAGCCGCAAAAGCAATTAAATTTTTGAAGAAACAAAATCTTGGGCGTGCAACATTTTTACCAATAAATAAAATGCTCATTGGTAAACCACGTGGTCAAGCTTTAATGGTAAAAAATGATTCAAAAACTCATGGTTTTGCAATTGATCTTGTTAAATTTAACCCTGGATATCGTGGAGCTTTCTGGTATGTTTTTGGTGATACTTTAGTAGTAGACACTCTTGATGATGCAAGACGTCTTATGGGTGGTGTAAGACTCGTTGATTTACAAGGTAGTCTCATTGAACCAACTGGAGCAATGAGAGGGGGTAGTATTTCAAAAGCACAGCTTTCTTTTAGTAAAAATGACAGAACACGTTTAGATAAAATTTCAAAAGAACTTAAAGATGCGATTGAAATCCAAGAAAAATTAATTAAAGAAATTACTTCTCTTAAAAAGGATATAGCAGAAATAGAAAACAATCTTAGTGATATCCGTAGTCAGGCTATTAGCGATATTCAAATAAAAGATTTAGAGGTTAGAAGAAAAGATTTTTCAGCTAAACTTGAAATTATTAATAAAGAACTTTTTGAAAAAAACAATGAGAAAAATAAATTTACAAAGGAATCGGAGGATCTTATTAAAAAAATTGAAAATTATCATTTAAGATTAGACGAACTTGATAAAATAAAGGAAGAAAAAGGAAAAATTCTTTTAAAAGGTACTAAAAAAGAGATGGCTCAAAAAGCTAGAATTTTAGAAGAAGAATTTTCAAAATTACAAGGAGATATTTTAATTACTAAATCTGATAAAGAAGCAATAATTAAAAAAATTCAACTCCTACTTGAAAGAAAAGAAGAGTTAGAAAAAAATACTAAAAACAAAGAAAATCAAATAAATGAATTTAAAGAAAACATAAAAGATTTAAAAGAAAAACGTTCAGTTTTAAAAAATGATTTAAACGCTTTAATGAAAATTGAAGAAAAGATGACTGGGGATATCACAGAATATACTCAAAAGCGTGATGTTATTTATCGAAAAACTGTTACTACAGAGAATGAACTTGACAAGATTAATACACGTATCGAATCATATTATGATCTTATATCTAGAGCAAAATACCGACTTCCTACACTTGATGAAGCGATAAATGAGTTGAATCAAGAATTAAAACTTTATAAAGTTACATTAAAAACTGATGAAAAACTTCCAAACGTAGAATCTTTAAAGGATTCTATGAAGGTGATAGAGGAATCAATGCATGAACTTGAACCAGTAAATATGAGAGCACTTGAGGAATATGAGCATCAATCTGAACGAAAAAATAAACTTGATGAGGATATTAAACATCTAAAGGATCAGAAAAAAAACTTAATTAAACTAGTAAAAGAAGTTACTGAAAAAAAGAAAGAACGATTTTTTGAAGTTTTTGAGGCGGTAAATAAAAACTTTAAAGAAGTATACGCACAACTCTCAGAAGATGGTGAAGCAGAACTACAACTAGAAAATCCAGATACTGTTTTTGAAAGTGGAATGACAATTAAAGCCCGACCAAATGGTAAAAAAGTACTTTTACTAAATGCCTTATCTGGAGGGGAAAAAAGTATTGCAAGTCTAGCATTTATCTTTGCAATACAACATTATGATCCAAGTCCATTTTATGTTCTTGATGAAGTTGATATGTTTCTAGATGGAGTAAACGCAGAAACTGTCAGCCGTATGGTTAAACAAAAAGCACTAGATAGTCAATTTATAATGGTATCACTACGAAAAGTAGCACTAAAAGAAGCAAATCATATTTATGGAGTAACAATGCGTGAAACTGGTATCTCTGAGATGATTGGAAATATTGATCCATCAACTGTAAGTATTAATGGTGAATTTAAATTGGAAGGAGGGAAAATAATTGCAACAAATTAAAATCGACGATGACGTTATAAATCATTTACTTTTTCACAAATCACTTATTGATGAAAAAAATGACGCAACAAGAATAAATCAGTACGTCACAATGCTTCAGAAAACAGAATCTGGGGAACATATATCAATTGAAAATCCTTTTGAAAGAAGTATAGCAATAGCATTTGAACTAGTAATTCAACAGCATTTAAATCCATGGGATATAGACCTTGTAAGTTTTTCAACAATGTATCTAAAACGGGCAAAAGATGAAAAAATTGATTTAATTATTGCAGGCAGAATTATTTATATGGCCTGGAAAGTGCTTAAATTACAAAGCAACGATTTAATTATTTCTATGGAAGATAAAACAGAAACCTATGAACCTTTTGACTGGGGAGATATACCTAGTGAAATGTTTCTAACAAGTGATACTGCATATTCATATACAAACTTAGTAATGAATATGCCAGAGCCTCCAATTGATGAACCATTACGAAGAGACGCAAAAAGAAAAGTTACATTAATAGAGCTTTTAACTGCTTTTGATCAAGCAAAAAAAGAAGCTGAGGAATACCAGATTCTAGATGAACAAAGAAGACAAGAGAGAATAAGATTATCAATCCTTGCCCGAAAAAGAATGAAAGGAACGGCGCATGAGGATCATCTTGAGGAAGATATACAAGCAGTATGGGAAAGAATAAAAAAACAAAATAAAAGAACAATTTCTCTATCAGACATATGTGAAGAACAAAATCGTGAAGAAACAATAAAGGTTTTGATGAGTATACTATTTCTTGCATATGATAATAAGATAAAAATTTATCAGAAACATTTTCCATACGGAAAGATATTTATTCGAAACATTGGATATAGTTAAAAACAAGGTGTAAAAGATGGGTGTTAAAGAAAAACGTTTAGTTGAAAGTGTACTATTTTCAGCAAGTAAACCAGTCAGTATCAGTGAAATTAACCAAGCGACAAATCTAAGTCGAAATCAAATCAAATACACTCTTAACAAATTAATAGAAGAATATAATGTTATTCGTAAAAATGAAACTAGTATGGAAGTTATAAAAGCCGGTGATAAATATACAATGCAAGTAAAAAAACAATTTGTTGATATGAGTATTTTTATTTCAAAACCTGAAATTGAAAGTAAGCTATTAAAGACTCTTACACTTATTGCTTTTCATCAACCTGTTAAACAATCAAACTTACGCCGAATGATTGGTGAAAAAGTATATGAACATGTAGATGAACTTGTTGAACTTAAGCTTGTACATACAAAAAAACATGGTTCAACAGAGATGCTTACAACAACTAAGCTATTCCCTGAGTATTTTGGTATAGAATCAACTGATCCCGATGAAATTAAAACTGTTCTTATGAAAAATATTTCAAATAAAGTAAGTAAAAAAGAATAGAATATATTGTTTTTTAATATTTTGATTAGAAGTGTAAAGATTGTGGTGTAGAGTTGTACAATAAAGTATTTTAAACTCTTTTTATAAATAATATTATTGAGTTGGATTTCCGGGGAGAAAAAATAATTTTTTCTCATCCTTTCCCTTCCTCTCCTTACCCTCCACAAATTCTCCCCTTGCTTCCAACGCTTTTTTTCATACAAAAAGTTTAAATAAATATATATTATTTAACAGATGTTAATATAGTTATTTGGGGGAGATAAAAAATGAAAAGTTTAACATATTTTGTAGTAATATTATTAATTTTTAGTAGTATTACTGCTATTGCAATTGATAAAAACACAGTTATCACTAAGCAGAGTCTTAAAAAAGAAATCACAGTTTTTAGAACTTTTTTACAACCAAAAATGTATGAAAAGGATTCGTTTTTTGAATTACATGTTGAAGGAATGAATAATAATATCTTTATGCCTGGAAAACCAATGGTTCCAGTTTACACTGAAACTATAATTTTACCTTTTGGAGTAAAAATCATCGATATCGAATGTGAAGTACAAAATATTGAATCGATAGTTTTATCTCAAAAAATTTACCCTGCTCCTCAGCGAATAATAATTGGTACGTCTATTAGCTCAGATATGCCATTAATGGATGAAACTATTTATAATTCAAATGAGTTTTTTCCAGATTACTGGTTTAATTATTATGTTGGTGTTGGACTTGATGATAATAATGAACATGCTACTTTGTTAACAATAAATACTTATCCATTTAGATACAGTCCCATGAATAATATAGTCGAATATGCTAAAAATATTAATTTGAAGATAGATTATATTGATCCGGGTATAGATATATTTCCTGAAACTAATACATATGATCTTGTTATAATAGCACCATCTGAATTTACAGGGGATCTCCAAAAGCTTGTTGATCATAAGAATAATATTGGTATTAAAACAGTTTTGCAGACAACTGATGAAATATTTAGTCAATATAGTGGTGTTGATAAACCTGAAATGATTAAATATTTTATTAAAGATACTCTTGAAAATTGGGGTGTTAAATACGTTTTACTAGTTGGGGGTTTAAATAACCTTATTTGGGCTAATCCACGAGAGGATATAAATTTTGGTGCTAGAGACTGGCGTATCCCTGTAAGGTATTCTAATTTATTAGATAGTGAACCTGGATATGTTTCGGATCTATATTATGCAGACATTTATAAGGAAGGTGGTGTGTTTGATAATTGGGATTCAAATGATGATGGTATATTTGCTTATCATAAGGGTTTTAGTTCAAAGAATGATGAACTAGATTTGTATCCTGATGTAAGTTTAGGTCGATTACCTTGTAGAAATAATAACGAGGTTAAAAGTGTAGTTGATAAGATTATTCATTATGAAAATAATGCTGATCCATCTTGGTTTAATAAGATGATTGTTGTATCTGGTGATGGATTTTTGGATCAAGAGGATCTTGATTTTGAATGGGATACTAATGGATTACCAACAGGTCAATATACGATTTTTGCTCAGAGTATAAACCCTGAGGGAATCTCTGGACCCATTGATGAAATTATTGTGATGCTTGATAAAACACAAGATACAAAATTAACTTTTAATCATGAGGATTATCTTATATTTCCTAACTTCCCTCAGTATCCAGCATCTCCTGTAGCCAAAATCATGTCAGTTTCTAATGGAGATGTATTAGGCAATGATGATTATTTCTATAAACCTGGAGAGGGTGAAGCATATTGTAATGCTTATTATGGTTATGCAAATGTTGAATATAGAGATGAGATTCTACATATAAGAGGGAAAACATATGATCCTAAACCTTATGGTTATACCACAAATATCAGTGTTTGGATTAAAAATAGTGAAGGAGTAATTGTATTTGAAGATCAGAGAAATCATTCGCTTATGTATTATGAAGGTGAATGGGCCACTGGAGAACAAATGCTCCATGAACGTGCAGGAGCTTTATATTATATGCCAGAAGACTTTACTTCTGAGATTTTATGGACATCAAATGGTAAATGGACAGGGCAAAGTGATGTAATTAATTCAATGAATGAAGGTAGTGGTTTTGTATTTTTCTCAGGACATGGAAGCCCAAGAACCTGGGGTGATCAGTACCCAGGTATACCTGGTAATAGAAGAATAGGTAGCGTTACTGGTTTAGCAAATGTAGCTCTTTCTTCACCATTTTTCCCGATGAATAAACTTACTAATGATTATAAGAATCCTATAGTAATAGTAGGTGGATGTCATAATAGTATGTTCAATATAACATTACTTTCTACATTGCTAGATCAAAGAGGTACAAAATCAACATGGTGTTATGGTATTCCAACTCCTGAAGGTTGGAGTGAATGGCTTACTAGACTTCCTAAAACTGGTGCTATTGCAACTATTGGTAACACAGGTCTTGGTTTTGGTGTACTTGGAGAATGGTGTACTGTTGGAGGAGTAGATGGCTGGATAACCACAGAGTTTTTTAATCAATATGGTACTGAAGGCTATGAGATATTAGGAGAAGTTCATAAACAATGTATAACCAACTATATCGAAACATTTGGAAAAAAAGATAGCTCAGATATTCAAACAGTACAAGGATGGATTCTATTTGGTGATCCAAGTCTTATGATCGGTGGATACGATACCAATTGAAATAAAGTAAAGAATTATTAGCATAACAAAAGAAGAAAACATAATATCAATCAATGAACTAATAGATTAGATAATAACATTACAAGATAAATTTATACAAAATATATTGAATTTTTTCCTTTTTTTATTTAAATAACATAATTAATTTAATAAAAAACAATTAATTTTTCAATAAATTTAAACAGAAAAAATTAATTACTGTTTAATGGATGAGAAAAACAAAAAATGAATTATATTTAAAAATTAAGGACTTAATTAGTAAAAAAGAATTTGATGATAAAATAAAAAATCTTCAAAAAGAATATGATAATCTCATTGATGAGGACACTATTGCTCTATTCATTGTTGATGAACTTGGTAGAAATATTGAGAATATATGTAAAATAATTGATATAAAAGACGGAATTGAATGCACTTTAACAGGTAAAGTAACAAAAATAAATAATCCCAGAATTTTTAGTAGAAAAAATGGTTCAAATGGAGAAGTCGTTAACATAGAATTATCTGATGAAACAGGAAAATGCACTCTTGTTTTATGGAATAATGATGTGGAACTTGTAAAAAATAAAAAAATAATAAATGGAAGTAAAATAAAAATTATAAATGGATATGTAAAAAATGGATATACCGGTTTAGAAATAAATATAGGAAAATACAGTTTAATAGAATTTTTAAATGAAAATAATTCCACAATTAAAAACATGGACAATTTGGAAAATGAAAATATATTTGAAGGAAAAATAATTAATATTCAACCTACACGTGCATTTTTCAAAAAAACTGGTGAATTTGGTTTTGTAACAAATGTTAATATTAAATCTAAGAGTGAAGATATTGAAATTACAGTATGGGATAAAAAAGTCAAAGAGATAAATAAATATAAAATAGGAGATGTTCTTAGGATAGAAAACATAGAAAAAAGACAAAAAAATGGAATTTTAGAGTTGCATCTTAATGGTTCCGGAAAAATAAAAAAACTTTAACATCTTCCTTGAACATATTTTTTGTTTTTTTCAAGAGCATATTGAGCTCTTTGGATCTCACGACCAAGATACATATAATGTTCAGGTAAAAGTCTAGGAACATTTTTTGAAATAGTGTCACAAAGAGCGTCTGATTTTTTACCTACAAAAACATTTTCAAGATAACCTGATACTATTTTTTTATCTTTATATACATTTGAATAATATTCTACTCTTATCTGATTCTCTTTTTTATTTAATTCTATTACAAAAAACCCGTTTGGATCAAGTTTAACATCTTTTTGAGGAGTTTTTTCAGCTTTTATTAAAGTTACTTTTCTATTAACCATAAACTTCACGGCATGCTTTTACTAGATTTTTAAGTTTTTTAAATGCAATATATTTAGGAAGCATTTTTAATCCACAATCTGGAGATATCTGAATTATCTTACCATCAAAAATTTTGTTACCAATGCTTATATGTTTTTTAATTTCATCAATTGATTCAATTTTTATTAAATCGGATCGAATAGAACCTAGACAAATTTTCTTAGAAATATCATATCTTTTAAAATGTTCGAATAACTTTGGTTTTGCTTTAAATTCATGTGATAATATATCTACAGGAATGTCAAGTAAATCAGGTATTATTTTTGACACATCTCCACATACATGTAAACGAATAGTTATTTTTACATTTTTTAATATAGTCTTTATTAATTCTTTTGCATATTCGGGCATTTCAACCGAAAAAAATGGTTCATCAATACTGATCAAATCAACATATTTTTCAAGATTTATTGCCTCACGGTTCAATGCTTTTGCAAAGTCAAATGCTAATTGCTTCTGATCGTTATAAAAAAGATCAATACATGATTTCATTAAAGTAAATGGTCCTGCTATAAGTCCTACAACTCCATGGTTTTTTGGTATTATTTTTTTAACATATTTTTGATCCTCAATAGTTATTGGTTTATAATATTCAATTTTATCAATTATCTCAGGTCTATTTCTTATACGACAGCCTTTTAGGTTTCGTAAAAAAATGTTTATAAAAGGATCTCTTATTTGACCATCTGAAACAATATCAATTCCTGCTTTTATCATATCCTCTACTGCATAATTTATATATTTATTCCAAGAAATTGGTTCTTGATATTTATATTTTTTAAAAAACTCCAAGGTATTAAATTCAACAGGATAACTACCGATTACTGTAGTTTTAATATCGTTCATTTTAATAGTATCCTCCGTGGATGTTTAATATCTGGTGTTATTCCAAAATAATTTTCAGTATATTCTGAAACAAGTATATCTTGCCAAGAAGTGATTGGGAAAACTTTTTCTGAATTTTCAACAGAGCCAAATATTGCAAAATCTCCACCAAAAAGAGGTATGTTTATGTTACTTGCTGCATCAACAACTTTTTTAATTCCTTTAAAATCATTTAGCCATGTAGATTTTTCTACTACATTATGGATAGCGCAACCAACTGGTAAACCATATTCTTCTTTTAATACAGGAATAGATGCGATAGAAGCACCACTATTATCACCAGGAGCCATTGCTGCTGTATCAATTAATATCTTTTTTATTCCTATTTGCTTTGTTAACTCGAGTAAACCTACATCTATAAAATTTGCACCATTTTCCAGTACTTCGATTTTACCATCGGGTGATTTATCTTTTGGATTAAAAGCTACAATTATTGCCATTTCAGGTAAATGTCTTTTTAGTGTATTTATTTCCTCATCTGTTGTTCCAATATGAATTGAGTTATAAATTGTTCTTTTCAGAAGGTTTTTCTTCGAAAGAAGTTCTAAAGTTTTTATTTTTAAATCTGGTTCAATTATGTCTACAGAAAAAGGTTTATTTTTTGGGATTTCTTTAATAATGAAATTAATTATTTTTTCTAAATTTTCTTCCTTTTTTATAAAAAAATCAGGTACTACAGGATTACCTGTTTTATTACTAAGATAGTACATATTTCTAATATATTTCTTTGAAGTTTGAAAGATGGGTTCCCCTTTGAAGAAAAAACCACTAAATAAAACAGTAGGAAGGTTTCCTGGTTGACCTCCTATTTTTATCCCAGATATTTCAAAAATTTTTTGTTTTTTAGTAAATGAAAACATATTTGGCTATTCACCTCTTTTTTTAATTTTTCCTAGATAATCTACAAATATTTTTGAGTGTAATGCTCTTTTATCATTTACTCGTATAGATTTTGGTATAATCTTGATTGCAATGTATGATTTACCATAACATGATAACTCTTTTTTAAGGAGGGTGTTTATTTTCTTATCAATATTTTTTTTATTTTTTTCGCCAATCATATCTATTACTTTAATTTGTTTCTGAAATCGTTCTATTGCTTTTTTATCGAGATTTTCGATAAATGGTATTGCGCCAGGTGCATTTATTATTCTATGATTTTTATCTATACCATATTTCAAGAGGGATACCAATGATGATCCAGAACGATGCCCTCTTATTTCATCTCCACATATTAAAATATATCTTATATAAGGATTTGAAATTGTATTCGCTACTATTTTTTCGATACCAATATTTTCTGTTTTTAAGGGACCATAAATTGCTACTGTATCTGGTGGTTTATATTCAATATTTAAAAGTACTACAGCAATAGAACTTTTATCTTTACGAGTTGTAAATTCTCCACCCCATGGATAATATTTATTTTTCATATTCTCATTTATCAGTTTTTATTTTTTAAAAACATTACTTTTAGTAAACTCATACGCACTTTTATAAATGTTTATCAATTACCTGTTTTTCAGGGATTTTCATGGAGAAGGATAATCTTGATAATGATATGATTGATAAACTTTCAGGTGTTGGTCCAGCTACTGCCGAGAAATTACGCGAAGCAGGTTATCTAGATGTAATGAGTATTGCTGTTTCTTCACCATCTGAACTTGCAGAGGCAGCAGAAATAGGTGAGGCGGTAGCATCTAAGATAATTATAGATGCAAGAAAACAAGCAGATATTGGTGGTTTTGAAACAGGTGCGATGCTTCTTGATAAAAGAGGTAAAGTTGGTCATTTAACTTCAGGTTCAAAGATTCTTGATGAACTACTTGGTGGTGGTTTTGAGTCGCAATCTATAATAGAACTTTTTGGGGAGTTTGGTTCAGGTAAAACTCAGATTGCTCATCAGCTTTGTGTAATGGTTCAACTATCAAAAGATAAAGGTGGTATGGATGGACATGCTTTTTATATTGATACTGAAAATACTTTTAGACCTGAACGTATAGTTCAAATGGCTGAAGCTTGTGATTTGGATTCAGACGAAGTTCTTACAAAAATACATGTAGCTCGAGCCTATAATTCTAATCATCAGATGCTATTGGTTGATAAGGTTAAAGAACTTTCAAAAGAATTACCTGCTCGTTTACTTGTTGTTGATTCGCTTACAGCGCATTTTAGAGCTGAATATGTTGGTCGAGGAGCTCTAGCGGATAGACAGCAAAAACTCAACAAACATATGCATGATCTACTACGATGGAGTGATTTAAACAATGGTGTAGTATGCGTTACAAACCAAGTAGCAGCAAAACCTGATGCATTTTTCGGTGATCCAACAAGACCAATTGGTGGACATATAGTAGGCCATACCGCTACTTTTAGAATATATCTTAGAAAAAGTAAAGGTCCTAAGAGAATAGCAAGACTTATTGATTCACCGCATCTTCCAGAAGGAGAAGCAGTGTTTACAGTTAACGAAGAAGGTATCAGAGACTAAATTAATCAGGAGGAAAATAGGAAAAAACTTAAATGTCTTAATAGGCATTACTTTTTTGAGGAAAGATTTATGGCATATACACATAATGGTTGGACGCTTTACACGCGAGATGTAAAACTTAAAGGTGGAAGAAATCAAACAATTTATTTCTTTAGTAAAAGATCACCTAAGAGCGGTACACCATGCGAGTTACCTTCGGGTTATACCGTAGGTGTAAATAAAAGAACTGGTCTTCCATATTTAAAGAAGAAATAAATTAAATTTAAATAAAATGACTGACTTAGCATAAGTCAGTCAAACTTCACTTTTTTATATAATATATATTTTTAAATATCTGTTCTTGTTTAAGAATTCTTAGTTATATATGGTATTTAAAATAGGTTTTTTAGTAAATCCAATCGCTGGTATGGGTGGTAAAGTTGGTTTGAAAGGTACTGATGGAGTTATAGATCAAGCAAAAAATCTTGGAGCAAAACCTATATCACCAGATAAGGCATTGGAAACTCTTGAAGAATATATCTCTAAATATTCACAGAATGATGATATTCAATGGCTTACATGCTCTAAGATTATGGGTTACAATGAGCTTCTAAAAGCAGGTGCAAAAAAAATTCAGGTTGTTTATACTTATAATAATGGTAAAACAAGTTCTGATGATACTAAAAATGTATGTGAAATATTTTTAAACAAAAAAGTAGGATTAATCTTGTTTTGTGGAGGCGATGGAACAGCAAGAGATATTGTCAGCATTATCAGAGATAATATCCCAATTCTTGGTATTCCATCTGGAGTAAAAATGCATAGCGGAGTTTTTGGTATTAATACTACGGCTACAGCAAAAATACTACATGAGTTTGTTAATAACCGCCTTACTATTGGTGATGTAGATATAATGGATCTTGATGAAGAGCGATATCGGAAGGGAGAATGGAATATAAAATTGTTTAGTGTTGCTAAAGGTATTGTTGAACCAACATATGTTCAAGTAGGAAAAAGTATTTTTGAATCTGTTTCAGATAATGCTATCAAAGACGAACTTGCTGAACATATAGAAGACGATATAAAAGAAAACCCTGATTTTTTATATTTATTTGGTTCGGGAGGAACTATTAATTATTTAGCAGATAAACTTGGTTTAAAAAACACCTTGCTTGGTATTGATGCATATTATAATGGTAAAATCATTGGTTCTGATCTGAATGAAAAAGACATACTAAGACTTATAAATAAATATCCTAAAACTAAGGTTATATTAAGTCCTATTGGCGCTCAGGGTTTTATTATAGGACGCGGTAATCTTCAACTGAGTCCAGAGGTTATTCGAAAGATAGGTATTAATAATATAATCGTTGTTTCAACACCTAGTAAACTAGCTTCAACTCCTTTAATTAGAGTAGATTCAGGGGATAAAAATCTGGATAAAATGTTTTATGATCATGAGTTCATGATGGTTGTTATAGGATATCGTTTAAGTAGAGTTGTAAAAATTCAAAATTAAATAGATAATATTGAATTAATTTTTTTAAATAATTTAATAAATCATATTTATTAAAAATGTGGAGCGGAAAAATAAATTCTCAAATATTTTAGATAAAATCGTATTTGATAATTTATATTTAGCCATACTAATAGAAAGTGTTGCCCAATTACTTTCAGTACCATAAGAATCCCTTGCTTTAGCTTTAATAATATAAGTACCCTTCTCAGACCATACATGAGTAGCTGAAGCTTCAACTCCAGATGGATAAGGACCGATACAAATCTCTTCAGTATTATCACCCCAATTGATACAATAGGTTATATTGTCTCCTTCTGGATCATCTGATAAAAAAGAATATTCATATTCTACATTATGTTTTCCATTAACCTGACCACCGATGGTTGGTTTATTTGGTGGTGAATTATTAGTAAGTTGGACTGTTTTAAAATCTATACCAGTATAACGTTCATTAGAGAAAATATCAACAGATATATCCCAGTGTTCATGTATACCCAAAGAATGATCTAAATAATGGCCATCATCCTCTGGATCATATTTATCAGGAATTGGTTCTGCTGACTGATGAAGATAATTCTGAGAACCTTCAATAGGGTTTGTACCTTCGGTATATAAAAAATCATACATTACAGAATCAATTGCTACTGGATCCTGTGAGAAAAATAAACTATTAGTCCAATCGCCATCAAAAGGATACATATTAAATTTATCTATTGTAGCATGATCAATCTTTGTTGAAAAAATCCCATCACCTAGGTAAAGAATTGTTTTACCTCCAAGATGTTCATGCGCAAATAAATCAGTTTGAATAGTAGGGTTACCCATAATTAAGCCAGATTGATGATAAGGATGTACTGGGGCTACTTCTTCTATCCAGCTACCAAAAAAGTTTTTACCAGAAAGAGTAACTCCATTCTGTATAGGATGACGTTTCATTATAGGCATATTAATTAAATAATCAGCTTCAATAACAACTGTTGGAAGAGTCCTATATTCACAAGTACCTTCAGCAAAATAAATACGTATATCGCTTGCAGAAGCTTTTTCACGACCTGGAAATCGACCTAAACTATCTACATAGTTTATATCTGGGAATTCAGGGATAAGAGTTGAGTCAGGATAATATTTATAAAACAATCTATCATAAAACCAGTTAGCCATAGGGCGAGATGAATCATATACAGTAATATCACTTTGGTTAACACCAACAACATCTATTAGTTGCTTTAGTAGAGATTTAACTACATATGGACTTGCATCACGTTCATTATCCTCAATAATATAACTTCCCGCTTGCCAACAATTATTTAGATTAATCTTAATAGCAATTTTTTCACCGGCTTGATAACCAATTTCTCCTTTTCCATGTTCTTCATTAAAATATTTAAATAAAAAATCCCAGGCGTATGAATCATTATATATTCCTGCAAGGTTTTGGATCCCATGACTTACCATATTGTCTAAAACATATTGATTATTATTCTCAGCATACCACCAGTAACCAGATAATTCTTCTTGAGTTGCAGCAGGATTCCAAACCCATACAACTCGACCTGGATTAGCACCAGTTGGAATTCCAATTGGATCATTTGCTGTAGGAATCCATTGTTCAAATGTCTTTTTTTCATTTATGAAAACATCTGCATAAACATTACTTGTAACAGAAAAAACAAGTACAAATGTTACTAATAAAACAGGTACAAACGCTGCAGTTTTATATTTTACGCGTTTTACCCATAAGCGAAGGGCAAAGAAAGCACCACTCCAGAGGATCGCCCAAAATGCTATATAACCTAAAGTAAAACTAATTGCCATTTGTTGACAAGGATAACGAATTCGATCAGGTCTAGGTACTACTCTTAAAATAAACCATATTAAACAAGCTATACCTAAAAGGTGAAACCATATTCCCTTCATATCAGTCATATTATGTAAAAATTTTTTCTTGAAGTTATGAAAACAAAATTTCATATCAATATACCCCATACTGATTAACAATAGTTAATCTGGATTTATATTAAAAACTTTACGATAAAGAAAAAGTCAAAATTCAAAAACTTTTAATAGAGTTATATGTTACATAAAAAATCCATTAGAAATTAGATGATTATTATGGGAGAGGGAATTCTTATGAAACGAAATCCAACAACTTTTTTAAAAGAAGAATATCAAGAACTAGTAAAAAACAACTTTGATTGGAAATTACGAATGTTAGAAACAGGTTCAACGCCACATTCTGTAGTAGACGGTAAAAAAGTAATAATGCTATGTTCAAATAACTATCTTAATCTTAGTAATCATCCAAGGATTATAAATGAAGCAATAGATGCTGCAAAAAATTTTGGAGCAGGAAGTGGATCAGTAAGAGCTATTGCTGGAACAATGAAAATACATATTGAAGCTGAAAAACGCTTAGCTAATTTTAAAAGAACTGAAGCATCATTAATATATCAAACAGGTTTTGCTGCTAATGCAGGGCTTATTCCTCAACTCGCAGGTAAAGGTGATATAATTATATCTGATGAGTTGAACCATGGAAGTATAATTGATGGAGTTAGACTTACAAAGACAGATCGTGCAATATTTAAGCATAGAGATATGGGCGATTTGGAAAAAGTGCTCATGGATGCAGATAAAAAATATAGACGAATACTAATTATCACAGATGGAGTATTTTCAATGGATGGAGATATTGCACCAATGGATAAAATTGTATCCTTAGCACAAGAATATGGGGCAATGACTTATGTAGATGATGCTCATGGGGAAGGAGTAATTGGTCCAGAAGGTAGAGGTATAGGGGCTCACTTTGGATTAGAAGGAAAAATTGATGTGGAGATGGGTACTTTTTCAAAAGCATATGGTGTAGTCGGTGGACTTATTGCGGGAAGTCAAGACCTTATAAATTTTGCATATAATAAATCAAGAACTTGGTTGTTATCAGGTAGTCATCCACCTGCTGTCGCAGGAGCTCAAATTGCTGCTATAGATGTACTTGAGACTGAACCCCAACATGTAAAAAATCTATGGGATAATACAAATTATTTTAAGAATGAATTAAAAAGTATGGGATTTGACACAGGTCAAAGTGAAACTCCGATAACCCCTGTAATAGTTGGGGAAAGCAGCAAAGCAAAAGAATTAAGTAACAAATTATATCAAGAAGGAGTATTTGCCTTACCAATAATATTTCCAATGGTTGCCCGAGATAAAGCAAGAATAAGAACAATGATGAATGCAGGTCTAACAAAAAAAGATCTTGAGTTCACACTTGAAAAATTTGAAAAACTTGGAAAACAATTAAAAATAATCTAAACTCAATAATCTTAATATATAAAATATTATGACTACTTTACAACATATAGCGATAAATTATAAAGATAAACAAAAAGCAGATATATTTTTTACAAAGATATTAAATTTAAGATTATTAAAATCATTTATTTTAAATTCAAATTTAGCAAAACAAATATTTAATATATATCAACAAGTTGATGTTTTAGTATATGGTAATAATCTTACTATTTTTGAAGTATTTATAACACAAAAAGAAATTATACATATTTTTGATCATATTTGTATAAAAGTTAATAACAGAAAAGAATTCATTAATAAATGTAAAAAATATGGATTAAAACCATATCATATAGATAAAGACGAAAAAAAGCTTCTATTTGTAAAGGATTTCTCAGGTAACTTATTTGAGATTACATAGATTTACAATCTCATATATCTTAAACTCATTTTTCATAATTTTTCTAATTTATTATTTTAGCATTTTGTTGTTTATAATCATTTTTATTAATTTATTTAGTATATTGAACTTAATAAAATCTAGATGGTAAATCTTTTCATTATGTTCAAAAATCTAGTAATAGGCTTTATTTTCTAAAATAGTTTTAAAATAAAAATTGAGGAAAAAAAGACTTATTTAAATCAGGAGGTGATTATAAAACCTGAAATTAAAGAAATTTTATGTTTCAACACTTGTATATTTGAAACATCATCTGAAAAAATATGTTTTGGAAAGTGAGTAGATGGTAGAGATCTAAAATTTTTAAAATTATTAAGGGAAAAATAAGGCAAAAATAATAAAATGGTGATAAAAAATGAGGGAATATGAGATATACTTTTACGGTCCAATAATTATACCCGCTATTTTTTAGGTGTATAATATATTTCTAGTTAATAAAGGAGTTTCTATTAGGTAAATAGCCTATAATTCTTTTATTTATACCATTGGTAGTTTATAATAGACTCATTTTGTATCTATTCACTTAATAATTGTCCTATTTTAGCTTCAGCAAGAATCCTCTTTTGTACATGAGAAATCCCAAGTTTATATAAGAAAAACACCTTTTTTAAAAATATTAATTATCAATTGTTATGCAGAGGTTTATTAACCTATATCTGTTTTTAAATAATGGCCTGAGGGAGGAAAAAATATGTTAGAATCAAATAGATATTTTAAAGATCATACTGAAAGAAGAATAAGAGAGATACAAGAGAGAACCAAAAATTTTAAAGCAGAAAAAATTAAGAAAAAAATGAAAAAAATAACAGAAATCCAAGAAAGAGCGAGAAGACGAAAAAAAAAGAAAAAGAATAGATAAACAAGTTGTTTAAGGGAGAAAAAATACCCTTCTAGGCATATTTATTATCAATTATTAACGAGAGGTATATAAATAAGTATTTGTTTTTAAAAATATAATAGGATTTGCTTTAAGGACACAATCTAAAGCTTATTTTTTTGCTCAATTTGTTAATTATCCTGCATAATATAATTTTTTAGGCAACAAATTATTATTTTGGAGGATTTTTTTGAAAGACATTTTATCTTGATTAATTTATTTAGTGTAATTGGGTAAAGAACTATGAATAAGCAAAAAATGGAGGTGATATAAGAATGGAATTTCTTATTTTTTTACCATTACCACCAATTCCACCAATTCCACCTATTCTACCGTTCTTCTAATGGTTATTTTAATCAGTTTTATTCTATTCTAGCTATTTTTTCTATATGCGTTGGATTGCCGTAAGCTAGAACGGCAATCCCACCCCCACCAAAGTGCTTTAAAGTAAATATAAGAAAATTATTTTAAGCATAAAAATAATTATAAAATAAAACATTTGTTTTTTTAAATATAATAGGATTTGCTTTAAGGACACAATCTAAAGCTTATTTTTTTGCTCAATTTGTTAATTATCCCGCATAATATAATTTTTTAGGCAACAAATTATTATTTTGGAGGATTTTTTTAAAAGCCATTTTATGATTATGTGAGACAATTTATCATTTGGTGATAAAAGAAATGAATAAAAAAGGAAGGGAGGTGAATTAAAAATGCTATGGGAAATTATTTTTTTTCCTCCATATGGTGAAGGTGGACCTGGCTGTGTAAATTAAAATCTCTTTATATATAACGAAATAAACTTAGATTATCCTATCTTAACCACTTTTTTTCATTTTTAAAAGAAATATTTTTTTATAAAATTTAATAAAAACAATTTTGAAAAGCCACTAAAAATTACTCCAATTGAAAAAGAAAAATAATGAATTCTGCTAAATCAATGATTTAAACATTTAAAAATGATATGTAAACGATTAACATGAGTATATAAATAATGTATATATAAAAGAAGAAATTAAAGGCTTTTTTGAAATTTATTTAATTAAATTTTATAGTCAGCTAAAATAGTTCTCAGGAAATCTTTTCGAGATATTTGAAAGATAATTAAGCCAATGAAAAGTTTTATTTTTTGTTTAAATTTTAATTTAATTATAGTAAAAAAAGTTTTAAGAGCTGCAATTTATCGAAAAGTAGGTGCAATTCCAGTATCAAAAAGATCTTGTATCCAATCTATAAATTGATTTATCACATTGATTAGAGATCTTAGTGCATTAATAAAGGCTAATATAAGAGCCCCAAGTTCCATGAACTCCATTATAAAATCAATTATTGAGTTAATTAAACCGATTAAAAAATTTAAGATAGCAATTAAAAAATCAAATATGCCAGTAGGATAAATTTTAAAATTTATATTATCTATTTTTCCATTATATAACTTTAATTTTTCTTCAAGCAATCTAATCTGCTTTTTAGTATCACTTACTTTTTTCATTACTGGTTCACTATTTATTTGTGGAATAGCTGTAGAATTAGAAACCAAAAGA
>JBFEOQ010000030.1:0-22209 GCA_041550515.1 Thermoplasmatota archaeon
CTATTATAAGTTTACATTTTTTATCATTTTATAAAACAAAGCTCAGATAGTTGCTTAATTTAAATTATTATTCCCATGCTGATTCTATTCTCAACCATAAAACCATTTTTTTTATAAAATTCTACAACTTCATCGTTGTCTGAATTTATTTGAAGATTTACTTTTAAACAACCTAATTTTTTTAATTCCTTTATTGCTTTTTTCACTAGTTTGGAGCCAATTCCTTTTCGACGATGTTGTGGATGCAATGCTAGAGAGTATAACCAACCACGATGTCCATCGAATCCAGCAATGATTGTTCCAATAATTTGATTGTTTTCTTCAGCAATAAAGAATAATCCATCATTTTGCTTTATTTTCATATTAATGGTAATTTTAGGATCGTTATGAGGTTTTTGTGGGTTAAAAACTTTTTTCCAAAGTGAAATGACTAAATTTTTATCGGAAGCTTTATAAGTCCTTATTTTCATGGATCAATATCACCTTGAACTTATTTATATTTTAAATCATAAGTGAATATTAATATTAATTTATTGCTTGTATTTATTTGAGGGGAAAAAATATTTACCGAATTGTAAAGCTTTGAAAACATATAGTAAATCTGTTATTAGGTTTTTATACGGATTTGAAAAACAGAAAAAATTTTTGTAGAAGAAGTTGTAAAAATATTAGAAAAAAGGAAAGATTATTTTTGTTATAAATTATTTGGAATATTTAGTAGGAGGTTACAATAATGTTACCCAGAGTTATTGTTCATAATTCAATCAGTTTAGATGGATCTCTTATAAATTTTGATGTTGACATGGAAATTCATTACCAACTAGCTAGTAGATACAAACCAGATGCTCATCTTATAGGTTCTAATACAATAAAGATTGGTATTGATCTATATGGAATTTCTCCATCTGAGGAAAAAAAGGATTTTAGGAAACCTGATAGAGATAAAAACCTCCCTTATTGGATTATTATTGATACTAAAGGAACTTTACAAAATAAGCTTCATGAAGTTAGAAGATTTGAGTTTTGTAAAGATGTTATTATTTTAATATCAAATAAAACTCCAGATGTTTATATAAGTTATTTAAAGGAGAGAAATTATTTTTTTCACAAATTAGGTGATGAGCATATAGATTTGTATAAATCTCTTCAATTTTTATATAAAAAATATAATGTGAAAAGTATATTAACAGATTGTGGAAGAATATTAAGTAATCTTCTTTTAAATCAAGATCTTGTTGATGAAGTTAGTTTAATATTTCATCCAGTCATTGTTGGAGATAATTCATATAATATTTTTAATAATACAAACAAAAAAATTGAGTTAAAACTATTAAAAAATGAATCCATAAATGGAAAATACATTTGGTTAGCTTATAAAGTTATAAAATCATAATAGCATCTCAAAAAAAACTTTGTAGATTATGATGTTTATTTTATGAATTTTTATTAAAAGATACTTAAAAAAATAGTTTTAATAAAGTATATACTCTATTTTTATAAGTGAAAAAGGAGAAAATTAATCGCCTAGAAAAAGAGGTAGTTGTAAGTATCAAATACCCCAATATACTCCCCCATTCATTAATGATAGATATCAAATATCCTCATTAATATTCTAGGCATGTTAATATTAATCATTACTATTATTTATAATTATCGTAGGTGGTTGATTTTTAAATAATGCATCTCTGCATTCTTTACAAATTGTATGACAATCTTTTCTATCGTTTTTGTAAAAATAATTTATTCCTTGTTTTTGACGACACCTAGGACATAATTTATTAATCATAGAAAAATGATAGATTTTTTTATTTAAATACAAATTATTAGGATTATTGAAAGTATAAATAAAAAGAATTAGAGTTTGATTTTTATAAGTTATATCAATTAAAATAGATGGTAAGAAGGGGGGTATTGGGTTTGTTAAGTGGAGGTGATATCACACAATAAAACCCAATACTGACAAATAATATTATTGTAAAATATGGATATTATAATGTATTTATAAATTTTTTGATTAAATTTGTAACAATTGTAACTTATAAACATAATAAAACGCAAATATTATTAATAAAAAATATAAGTTTGATTTTCTATTAGTTTAAGTTATTAGATCTAGTATTTTATTTTTAAAGAAAAATATTTTATAAAATTTTGAGAACACAAAATAAATCAAATAATAAAAACTTAATTTCAATCTATTTTCTTTATATTTAATTGTATGTACTATTTTTTTTTATCAGCTTAATATAATTATATATTACATTTCCAAATAATTGTCTTATACTAATTATATAGAAAATTGTTTAATAGATAAGATATTAATCATGATGAAGATATTGTTTGAGAAATAAAAATTAATTAAGTATTAAAAATTGGTGATTATATATGATCTATAAGTTTAATAAATCAGAAGAAGAATGGAAGAAAATACTTAATTCTAAACAGTATCGTATTCTTAGAGAAAAAGGTACTGAGAAACCTTTTACCGGAAAGCTTCTTTATAATAAAAAAAATGGGATATATGTTTGTAGTGCTTGCGGTAATCCTTTGTTTTCGTCTGATACAAAATTTGATTCTGGATCTGGTTGGCCAAGTTTCTTTGATGTTATTAGCAAAGATGCTGTTGAGTTAAAAAATGATGATAGTCTTGGTATGAAAAGAATCGAAGTTGTATGTAATATGTGTGGTAGTCATCTTGGTCATGTTTTTGATGATGGACCATTTCAAACTGGTAAGCGTTATTGTATTAATTCCTTATCTCTTGATTTTAAGGGTAAATAAATGTATATATTGTCTTTGATGTTGAAATTTGTTGAGGTAATAAACATAATAAGATTACGAGAATCAACGAGATTAATTTTTAATTTTTGTAAATTAAATAAGTTTTAGGAAGAATTTTTGGATATTATTATATTACAGGAGAAGTTTGTTTCTTCATAATATTTATATATGTATAAAATATTTTAATCGAAATTTGTGAATTAAGGAGATTTTGATAATTATTAAAATAACTAGAGATCGTACATTCCATTTTATTATTTTTTTGTTAATTTTATTATTTATTACTTTATTACTCTCAAATAATTTTTTCAAAGAAGATTTTAAAATAGAAGGATCAGAAATAAGTAGCTATTATGGGGAAGAACTTTCATCAATTTATGATTTTAGGGAGAATTCAATAAAAGGTTATCAATATATATCAAAAGATAACTATGAACTTAAAATAACAGGTTTGATTAATAAATCTCAGAATTTTTCTTATGATGAAATAATAAATTCTTTTACCAGTTATAAAAAAGTTATAACTCTTAATTGTGTTGAAGGTTGGGATGTAAAGCTACTGTGGGAAGGGATTCTTGTTAAAGATCTACTTGATACAGTAAATATTTCTGAAAAAGCAAAAATTATAATTTTTCATGCAGTTGATGGATTCACGACATCCTTTCCAATAGATTTTATAATAGATAATAATATAATGCTTGCATATAAGATTAATAATATTACGATGCCACCTGAAAGAGGTTTTCCATTTCAGTTAGCTGCTGAAGGTAAATGGGGTTATAAATGGATAAAATGGGTGACAGAGATAGAATTATCTGATGATATTTACTATAGGGGATTTTGGGAGAGTAGAGGTTATTCAAATGATGGTGATCTAAATAAGAGTTACCTGGAATAATAAAAAGATTAAAAAAATAATTCATTATGGACTTCTTATAATAATAATCCTTTATACTATAACTGGTTTTGGAATTACTCAATATAGGATAATTCAACAGTTAACTTTTGATCTGATATCAAAAGCTAATTCAACTATATTACATACTTATCTTATATATCCCTTGGTTGTATTTCTATATTTGCATATTATAATAACTTTTAAAAAAGGGAAGTTTTAAATCCTTAAACTCTCTTATTACGAATTTAATAATAATATAAATTTAATTTGAATTAATATAACAGAAGTTATATATGTGTATATATGAATTGATGAGGTATTTGTATTTATGAAATTTTGTCCAAGATGCGGATCAAAGAATATAGATTGGCTATTACCTCATGATCGGCAAAAATGGGAATGCAAAGATTGTGGTTATATTGGAGCATTTATTGTTGATGATGGAAAACTTGCAGATGAGATACATAAACAATATCAAAAAAACAAAGGAAAATTTTTAAATTAATAAGTCTATAAATAAGGATTAAAAGTATCTATTTTAATTTTTTATTAATATTTCTCATTTTTTAAAATTACCCCTTTTTTGAAATATTATACAGTAATACTATATATGATTTAGTTACAAAAAAGTTAAAATAGAAAAAATTAATTTAAAAAATATTTGATTTCTTAAACGATTATTATATTTATTTCATTGCCTAAATAATTATATGCTTTCCATGAAGTTTCATTAAAGGGATTTGCAACAATAATATGGATTCTTCCATATTTATTAAAAAGTTCTAAATCTGCCTGGGATGGAACTGGATTACCCGAAGGATGACTATGAACAGTACCTATTATACTAAAATCTATAGGTAGCATATGTAATTTAAATATTGCTTGAGAACCACCAGATATTGTACCAGGTAAGAGTATAACTTCTATTATTGTATTTTTAATGTTAGTGTCAACTCTAAGTAGCCCACCAAATTCTTTTGGATAAATTGATTTCGCGCTTTCTAAGATGATTTTTAAACATTTTTTTTTTATTTTCCATTGGATCGGTGTGTACGCATATTTTTTCTTTCTTTGAAAAAAACTCATAACATCCTCACTAAAAATATCATTTTTATAAAAGAATTATCATTTATAATATTAATTTTTTTTTTTGGATCTATTGAATCTTTTTTATTCAGGTTTTTGCTGGGAGTTTATCAGGTAATGAGAAGTAAGCTATTATTTCAATTATTCGAGCAATGAATAAAATTAAAAAACCAATTAATACTATTGTAGTTATTGCACCAATAAAATATGCAGTTCCTGTAGTTTTAAACAAGTTAATTTTTGTATGCTCTGCAATACTATTGTAACTCCGTCTTAGGTATATTGCCGCAATAATTGATATAATCCATGCAACTATTAAACCTAATATGCAGCCTCCAATAATCGTGCCAAAGTAATCCCAAAATGTTTCAAAATTAGTAATTTCAGCATTTTGTAAACTAGAAATCCATGA
The DNA here is from genome assembly GCA_041550515.1 of Thermoplasmatota archaeon. GTDB lineage: Archaea > Thermoplasmatota > E2 > DHVEG-1 > DHVEG-1 > PFL35. The sequence goes on from JBFEOQ010000030.1 coordinate 5,178, forward strand.
AAATCCACCAGCAGCTCCAAATGCAAGAAGCATTATGATAAAAATTGCTACAATTGTAAGTATACTAAAAATAAAATTCATAAGATAATTTTTAAAGATATCTTCATCCTTTGTTATTTCAGATATATATTTTACAGCTATAAATAATAACACAAGACCTATAATACTTACTAAAGGACCTGCAAATGGAATAAAACCTCCAATAAACAAAAAAATTGCACCAATTCCACCAAAATTTCTTGCATCTCTTAATTCAACCATATATCTCTTCACCTTTTTTTTATTATATACAACATCTATTTATAATTTAAAAATAATGTGTTTTAATTAAAATTTCTTTTGAATATATCTGCTGGTTTTATTAAAATAATTTATTATGATAATATATCAAAAAAAACTAAGTTAATAGATTTTCATTTTTTGGTATCTCAAAATAACTTAAGTTAACTGCTCCCCAATCATTATAGTCTCTTTTACCATTTGTACCATCTGAGTAATCCAGTATCGAATATGTATATCTATAATTCATTATACTTTTATAATTTCTGTAGATATACCATCCAGGAAGAAAAGGATTTTTTGTTAATTGATTATCACAACCCTTTGGATTACCTCCACGTATACCAAAGTTATGACCCATTTCATGCATAATTGCTGATGCATAAATAGTGTTATTACTTTTTTTAAAGGTACGCGCTTTTTTCTCTATTAAAACATTTGCAATAACAAAACTGTTAGTGCCTGGTAAATATCCCCAATATGGTGAGATATCTCCACTAAAAGCATATCCTTTAGGAAATTGGTCATGAACGAATACTCCATAATGAAATACACTACGTTTCCAGTTTTGTTCGTTATTATCTAAAAAATATTTTCTCCAAATCTCTAAAATTTCATCAAAATCAGATTTTTCATCATAAGAAATAATGTCACCACCATTTATTTCACCACTATCAATATGAAGTAAAATATTTCTCTTATGAAAAGGTAGTTTTAATATTTCAAATGCTGTTTTTTCAATTCTTGGCACATCACCATTTGCTTCTTGCATATAATCGATTTCAAGAAAAATATCTTTTCTAAATGGATCAGAGTTAAAATTTTTTGTTAAATATTCTTCGTAATTATTTATGCTATCTAAATCAGGATCAATGTTTGTATGATCGTCCCATATAAATGGATTGTAACCCCATCTATATTCCCATTCAATAGGTATCTTATCATTATCTGGATCACCTAAATTTTTAACTTCAGGGTCAGTGTTATATGTATATACTTCTGTCCAATAAGGTATGTTATCATTATCAAAATCATTTTGATAAATATTAAATAATAACTCAAAGTCTTTCTCTAGGTTATATATGCTGCCATCATCACAACCGTTTAACCGACCATAACCACTAGGATCATTAATATAATCAGATCCATCCCAATGACTTGTTTTAATATTATAAAAAAGCTTAACATCATATTTATTAGTAGAATTTATTATATCACCACTTATATCACATAGTTCTTCTTCTCCTTGATTTTTTGTATATAGCTGAATTATTATCTCAACGATTTCAACATCATCAGGAACATCAGTCATAATTGAATAATTTAGATTATAAGAATTTTTATTAATTTTGAATAATGAGCTGTTAAACTCTAAATTATTAATGAAAATTTTAACAAAAAAATCATTATTTAAATAATCATCAATAGCTTTTAAAGCTCTAATATAGTCTATTTTTAGAGTTATGTTTATATCAATTTGTGGGTCATAATCTATTAAAATTTCATTACTTTTAAAAAGGTTTTTTTGAGAATTCATAGAAATTGAAATTGAAGAACTTAATCCATTAAAAATTAATATGAGTATAATAACCAAGATTGATTTTTTCATTTAGTCTGCACACCTTACTTATAATTAAGAGCTAGGGGATATATTAGACTCTTTAAATAATTAATGATTATTTTATGTTTTGAAATATATAATTTTTTATCAAATAAACATTTTTAAATCATTGATAATATTATATACCACTAAACTGAAATACCAAAAAAAAGTTATAGCTTCTCTAAATAAACTAAAAAAAATCAAGATGAGGTGGCAGAAATTGAGTAAAAAATCAAAAATTGATACATTAGTTAACTGTCCTGAATGTCATACTAAACTTAAAAAGAAGAATTTAAAAGAACATATGGAGTTTGTTCATAATAAAAAAATTAATGATATTAAAACAAAGCCATCTGAAACTTCATATATAAAAAAACAAGAAAATCACGTTAAAACAGTTTTATCAAAGAAGATTATTGGTGTAATAGTTATTATATTAATCTTAATAATTGCTTCAATAATTATATATATTTCATTTAACCCTGTATCTTCAAATAGTCCTGTTGATAAAATATATTATATTGTATCAAAAGAAGGAAATGGTGATTTTTTATCAATCCAGGAAGCAATTGATAAAGTTATGGAAAATGTAACCATTTTTGTTAGTAAAGGGGTATATTTTGAAAACATTATCATCGAAAAATCTGTTGAGTTAATTGGTGAGGATAAAAATACAACTATAATTAATGGAGATGGATTTGGTAATGTAGTTAATATTTCAGCTGATAATGTTAAAATAAGTGGTTTCACAATAATGAATGGTGGTGCGATGTCTGGGTTAGAACCTGATGCAGGAATACAAATAGGAGCTAGTTATAATGTAATAACGGATTGTAATATTTCATCAAATAAAAATTATGGTTTATATCTTTATGGAAATCCAGAAACTACAAATAATACTATAATATATAATAACTTTTTTAATAATAGATATGGAATATATACAAATTATATAGAAAAAAATAATATCTCTTCAAATAATTTTATTAAAAACTCGGATTATGGAATATATTTTGGTAGTGTATCTCATAATAATCTCATTTCAGATAATGTTATCCAAGAAAGTAACTATGCAATTAGGATTAAAACATCTGATAATAACAAAGTCATAAATAACTTAATAATGAATAATAATAATGGTATTTATTTTTGCTGTGGTGCTGATCATAATATTGCATATTTGAACGTATTGATAAATAATACTAACTGGAATGCCAAAGATCCTGTTATCAATATATGGGATAATGGAAGTGTTGGTAATTATTGGGATGATTATACTGGTTTAGATGAAGATGGTGATGGGATAGGTGATACAGCGTTTTTAATAAACGGTGGAGATGGTGATAGATATCCTTTAATGCAACCTAATAAAAAAATATGATAAAGATTATTCTTAAAACTTATATTAATAGATAAAATATTTATCAGAAATATTATAGCAAATTATTTAGATATTGTCTCATAGAAAAATTCGACAAATGAGTTGTTAATTAGAAATTAAAAAAATCTTAATTAATTGTTCAATAGCACCTTAAATTTTTAAATGTATATCTTTTCGTTTAACTCATTAATCTTGGAATTAATACCCTAAAGAACCTCTAAGATAGCATTAAAAATTTCATTAACCTAATCATTTACTAGTTCATTGTTTTTAACAACTTCTCTAATATTGTTTATTTTATCATCAATATTCATAATAATCATTCAGCAAATATTAAAGATAAATGAATAGTATGAAAATAGGTTAGTAAAATTATTAAAAAAGGCTTTTCTGAGTAGGTAAAGGTTGAAGATTATTATAATGAAATGGTTCTAAAACCTTAGGTATATTAACATCCAAACCCTTAGTTGTTATCAACTTAGATATTGTATAAGCAGTCATCTTATTTTCATCATAAGGTTTTAAAAGACTTATGGTTTCCTCTTTAGTAATATTTCTTTTTATCCATTTCTCTTCATCATTTTTATCAATTATAGCAGGCATACGCTTTTTCTTATTATGAATCATAGCCATCAAAGGATTGGCTTCAGTTGTAATAATAGTATAAGAATAAATCTCCTCACCACTGGTTTTATCAATCCAACGATCCCATAAACCTGCTATAGAAAAAATCTCCCGATCCTTTAATTTAATATAATAAGGATAATTTTTACCATTATAATACCTCCATTCAAAAAAACCATCAGCAATTACTAAACAGTGTCGTTTACCAGCTACTGATCTAAATGCAGGTTTTTCAAAAATGGTTTCAGACCTAGCATTAACGGTTCTATCTTTTAAATCTGAAGCTGTTTTTTCATCTTTAACCCAGAATGGAATAAGCCCCCATCTAAAAAGCTGAACTTGATCTGAATCTTTATTTGTAATAACTGGTAGTTTAACATTTTCAAAAGCACCAACATGATATCTTCTCTGAAAATCTTGACCTAATTTAAGCTGATAAGTTTTTTTAATAATATCAGGACCTGGGACACTATATCTATAGCACACATCAATTCACTATTTTTCAATTCTTATTAAATATCATATAACATCTTTATAAAAACTTATACTTGGTAACTCTAAATTTTAAATGATTAAACTTATTAAAAGAAAGACTACCCATTTTTTTATTTGATTGTTCTGGATTAATTATTTTACGTATACTAAAATCTTTAAATTAAACTAAACCAAATCTCTAAACTCTTTTTCTCTTTAATATTATTTTTACATTTTGTTTTTTTTAAACCTGTTTTTTAAAAATATGTCGTATATATTAAGGATAATTTTTAATATAAAATAAAACATTCAATGTTATAAGTTAGCAAATAGCTTTTTAATGTGGGGGAAAAAGGAATGAATAGGAAAATAGTTGGAATTTTGATTTTTTGTATGTTATTAATTTTTAGTACAACATCTCTTTCAGTAGCACCACTTGACAAATATGGAAAAGAAGAATCTACTTCTATGTCAGGACTAATTTGTTGGAAATCCATAGTAATTATTTTTAGTAGAATAATTGAAGATTTGGATGTACCTGAAAGTGATTTTCAATATGATATTCATCCAGGTAATTTTTTTACAGGTATTTTTAGAATTGAAATTGAGGATAATGATGGAACTCAATTTTACTATATCTCTGGTTTATACTTTTTAGGGATACATATAGGGGCAGGAGATGTTTATAGTAGTGGATATATTAATGATGGTGGAGCTACATTTAAAATGATAGGGATTGGTTTTGGTAAAATTGATTTTACTTTGATTTATTAAAAATCTATTTTTTTTTTCTTTAATACTTTTAACTATCCATTGATTTAATTTTAATAATATTTTTACCAATTTTTCTTATGAATCCTAAAGAGTTATGTGTAGAATATGCTCGTAATAAACCACAAAATAATAAATCATGGTTATGTAAACCATGTAGAAATAAGATTATTTATTATTGTTCGAATTATCATAAAAAGCTACAGGAATGTTTTAGATAATGCTTTAAAAATAAAGAAAAGAGAGATTTGTAATGTATCCATTTTATCTTGAATTAGAACTCATTAAACCAGTCTCTAATTATTTCAAAAATCAAGGTTACAATATAAGATATGAAGTTAAGATAGGTTTTTGCCGTGCTGATATTTTAGCTTTTAAAAAAGATAAAGTTGTTGCAATAGAGCTAAAATTAAAAGATTGGAAAAAAGCAATTATACAATTAAAAAATTATCAATTAGGAGCAGACTTTGTTTTTCTAGCAGTTCCATTATTTAGAGTATATACAATTTTAAGGAAAGCAAAACACATTCTAGAAAAAGATGGAATTGGTCTTTTAGTTATAACTGAAGAAAATTGTGAGGTTAGAAAAATAATTGATCCAAAACCTTCTCAAAAGAAATTTTGTAGTATCAGTATTGGGGAAATTAAACAAAATAATTACAAAAAACGAGGGCTTTAAATATATAAAAATGTTTACTATAAAAATAGTTTTCTCCTTATAACAAATTTTATACTAATATACTATCAAAACAAAAATTAACTTATGGGGTATTTTTATATACTGGTTTGAAAAGATCTGGCTCTTGACAGAACTGGTACATTTAAACTCTCCCGTTTCTTTATTTTCTGGAGCATTTTATATAATCGTTCATTCTTGAAACCAAATGGTACAAGCAAACTTTCACCATACATTGCAATCTGACGTAGATAAAAATCAACATCTATACTGTAGCAAGCATCTAATTTTTCAAAAATACATACACGTTTTCTATAATCACGTGCATGTTCGTCGCATACCACATAGCGTATAGACTGACCGGGTTCAATATGAATACCAAGATCTCTCAGCTGAAAAAGAGAAGATTTAACCAGATTATTAACCTTATATTCGCTAACATCACGAGACACACAATTGCTAAAAATTAAATCCTCCCGCTTGAAAGCATTATCAACTAACCTTTTACCGTAATCACATAACACTTCAACCGCAGATGGAATTAAATTAATAAACTCTTTTACACAACCTGCTTTTGAAAAAACACCTATCATATCACCCTGCATATTCTTTAAAAAAACTGGTGAATTCTTCTGACGGTATTCAACACCACGTATCTTAAATGTACCATCCTCAAATAAACCATAGTAACGATTCAAAGCACCGACATCATGGTTTTTACTAGGTAAAAAAACAATCCACCTATATCTTCCTTCCATATCAATGCGGACGCCGGTACGTTTACTAATCATCATTGAAAGACGAATAGGACTTACACAATCATTTTTTATTGGTTTAACCCACAAAGAATCAATGATGCCATGCAAAACACTATAACCCGCTTTCTCAACAATATCAGCAGCAGTCAATAAAATGTCACGGCTAAAAGCAGTTATGCTTTCATAACATTCAATACGCCCATAGCGAGCGTTACGATAACCAGTATAACCAAAACATACCAATAAAACCCATTTCCAAGCCTGCTGCATCTCCTTATACAATGCTTTTTCATATTTTTTGTTTTTAGATCGTGCCTTATAACAAAAACGACGAAAAAGAATAGGCTTTAACACCTCAGGTAACAAACCAGGGCGACTGCTACAGATATGATAACCAAGTTGAGGAACAACCACCTTAGGATAATGTTTACAACAGTCACAAAGCATCGTTTCAGGACTGATATTGTAACTCAGCATTATGTTAGGATAAAGGGATGCAAAATCCAGCTCAACAACATTTTCATGCAAACCAACCACAGGATCAAAGATAAACCCGCCACGATCAGACACCAGCAAATCATACGCTGTTTTCCAATTCTCAGGCATATTCTTCTTCCAAGGGACAAGATAACCCTTTTCCTTAGCCATATTAACCTGAATTTGACTGATAGCAGTACCTGGACCTACACGTGATAAAACCTGTAACGAAATATTAGAACAACGAGAAATATCCAATAAACCACGCATACCACTCTCGCCATATAAAAAAGAGTTATATGTATCAATATGAGCTCGACCAAGCAATGTGTAGAAAGCAGGACGGTAAACAATCTGACCATAGCTGAAATAAGATTTAGGCTGTTTAACAGGAAGCAGACCACCATGTTCACGACCAAGATTCAATTTAACTTGGACATCATTGATTTTAGCACGATAATATAAAAAAGGCAAAAGAACACTATCTCCTTTGTATGTGTAAACAATATCAGGATCAACATGTTTTAATTGTTTAACAGCAAGAAGAATAGTATCAACCTCACTATTCTCCCTAATAAAACAATCACCGACACGTATAGATTCTATGCGATCATTAAAAGACATGATACTACTATCAGATCGCCTTTTTATATCAAAAACAATAGATTTGTAATTCGGAATAGTATAATCAATAGCCCATTGCTCATCATCTAAAAAAAAATTCTTTCCATCCCACTTAACCCTAGCGTTAAAAAAAACACCTTTATCCTGAAGATATCTACTAGCCAGACGAAGATCTACATTAAAAAAATTATAACGATAAAAACCACCCCATGAGTCAATTATACCAGCTACCCGATTAATTAAACCTATCTTTTTGGGTAAAACTTCTAAAACAAATCTCTTCTTATCTGATCCAATAAATAGTTTCTCACGAGTGAAATTAAGATTCTCTACATCATGTAAATCCCTAAGCATACTCGCTAGATTATACAAATCCTCTGTTTTGGAATGAACAAAAAAACTAGGTTTATAGACATCCTCAATTCTTTCTGCTCTACCATCATCAGCAAGCCATGTAACCATCACATTTTTGTGCTTATCTGGATAAACATCAAGAATGCTCCCGCTCAACATGCTCTCTCAACTTTCTCAAAGTCTTTTCATGTTCAATCAAAATACTCATAACCACAGGCTCAAAAGGATTAGGATTGGCCATATTGCTACCTGCTGTTGCATGGCGTCTACCATGATTCAAAAGCTCCTCGAAAGCTTCTCGATCGATATCACGAAGAGCCCTTTTAAAATCGTTCCACTCCCAACCAAAAGACTCAATTATATTTCTAAAAGTTGGAACAGTACGACCCATAAACTACATCACCAAACCGAAATCACATAAACGCAACTGCCCTTTAGAAATATGAAGAATCATTGTACTCCTGCCTTTTTTAACAGCATCAACATGTGTGACTGAATCATTCTGCCTCATCAAAACAACCTCATCGGCACCATCAAACAAAATATCACGGACATTCCTAAAATTAGATAAAACACTACTACCATAATTTGTAAAAATAGTTACAAGACTATATTTTGTTGTAACCTGCTTTATTTTATTAAGATTGTTTCTAAGTAAAACCTGCGCCTCCTTAGATGGAACATCTGAATCAAAATAAAGAAGTGGAAAATGATCAACAATAAGCACCCGAGGTTTATATCTTAATATAATATCCTCAAGTCTCTCCTGAATGAGAATAGTCAACTGATAAACCGTAAAAGCTCTGCTAATAAAAACATGTTCAAGAACCTCCCTTTGATCTACCTCCATCTTACGTGCATATTGAGAAATCTTGTAAGGATCTGTGCGCATACCACCATCAATATAAACAACGTTACTATGGAACATACGATAAGTATTCACGCAAATCTGATTTGGGATATTAGATATAAGACTACTATCGCCATCGATACAAATCACCTCACCAGATTTAAAACCTGATACTAAACCATCTAGCTCTCTTATGCCAGATGTTATCTCAAAATTAGGTGTCAAAATATTCTTTGCAACTATAAAATCAGTTTTTTCAATGAGTTGAGCTGAGAGATTTATTTTTATAGTTAAAGCCCCCCTTTAAAATAATCCAACATAAAGATAAAAAGCCATACATAATACAACGTTAAAAAGATAAACAGGAGATGGCTGAAACTATTGAAAGAAAAAATATGTATATTTCATTTCAAGGATAAGAAAAAATAAACAAAAAAAGTTTTCTCCGCAATATGCAGAATTTACCTTATATTATTGATATTTATTATAGCAGATCAACCACTTAAAGAGATTTAATTTTATATCTTAATAGAAACTTGTTATAGATAAAGACTGAACAACTAGAAAAATCCCCATCAATACCATCGCAAGTCTAACGAATTTGTCAACTTTTGGATTCCAGAGGCCTCCACCGATTAGGAAAAATCCCATTGCAGAAAAACCTATTGAATTGATTAATAAAGCAATATCTGCAGAGCGAGAGGCAAAAATCATTATTACTATACCAATCCATGCAAATAAAATCCCAAACGCAATAACTAAAATAACTATAGTTTTTGAGAATATCATATTAAAAATAGCTTCCAAAGGACTTCTATTAAGATTTGATTTTGTCATTGATCGATATACTGGTTGTGGTGGTACTTGTTGTTCTTTTGTTCTTGGGGAACCGCAACTCGAACAATAATCTGCAGAATCAGGTACATCAACTCCACAATTTTTACATTTTACCATATCTAATTTCTCTCCTCCAAAATTATAAAAAGTAAATTTAAAAGGTCGTATATAACCCTTCCTTTTTAATTATGAAGTTATCAGGTTGTGGAGAATATTATTTATTCAGAAAGAATTACTTATAAACTGAAATAATAAGTTTATGATAATGTTTAAGACTTTAAATTAAATAATTATTTTGATTTTTATTTTAAGAATAAACCAATAACCATTAAAATAATACCAATTAATAAAATAAAAAGCCCTATGTAACTAATAGTGGATCCGACTCCCATCTGTGTTTCATAATCAGCTAAATTTCCTGTATTAGGTATTTCTATATAACTAAATTCCTTTTTTTCTTTATAATAATTATATTGATTATTCCCATATATAAACAACAAAATACCAATTATCAATAGGAGTATACCTGCTATAATTATTTTTTTTCTCATTTTTATCTTCTCTCGATAATTACAATTCTATAACAATTAATACTTTATAGCTTTATATCTCAAAAAATGTTAAACTGACTAACATCTCGTTAAAATCCTTATTAAGTTTTATTTAAGTTTATTTTTTTAAATTATTTTCCCAGTTTTACAGTGATTACAAACGCTGTTCATAGAATCAAAACAGGATGCGCAAACTATTCTACCACATATACAACAAGTAAACATTTTTCCAGGTTTACTACATAAACTACAAAGACCCATTAAATCCATTTTTACTTAGCCCCTATAGCGATTAGCTTTTTCTTGAGTTGATCAAGTGGCATATTTGTTACTATAAGAGGTATATTTTCTCTATCTGCGAGCTTTATTGCTAATGAATCGACACTACCAGGTTTATGATATACTACAACAGTAGGTTTTACAGGATGAACTCTTATTGCAATCATAGGGCTTCTGCCATATCTTATACCAGTAAAAATGATTGCACGTTCAGTACTCCAACCATATAACTTGTTATAATCTCCTGAATTTATAGCTTCAATTGTTTTTACACTATCAACGAGTGTAAAGCCTTTAACATTTTTCTTTAAACCAATTTTGTTAGTTGTTAGTACATTTCCCTCAATTTCATGGATAAATTTTTCAGCTATAATAGAAAAGGGATATTCCATAATATCAAGGATGCCTTCTTGGGTTTCTACCATTGAGTCATACTGATGTAAAATTCTTCCACCACGCGTCTCATCTATATTAATTAAGGCATCGATAATTTTTTTTACTGTTTGAATACCTGGTGATTTACGTCTTCCTGATTCGTAATCACTTACAACGCTAGGAGATAAACCTAGATGTCTGGCAAGATCAGTTTGACTAATACCAAATACATTACGCCATTTACGTATTGTTTGTCCGGGTTTAGGGCTAAGAGTGATTTCACCAGCAATTTTTTCAGATAAAGCATCTTTGATATTCATTTTAATTTTTTACCTCCAGAGGTTTAAACTTATATCCATAATAAATTGCACCTATACTGCCATCTTGCTTGATTTTTCTAAATGTACTTTTGACTTTCATACCAATTTTTACATCTTCAGGTTTACAATCTACTATTTGGGCAGTTATACAAGGACCTTCATCTAATTTAATTATTGCAATTGGATAAGGTATTTGCTTATGAAAATCTTCTGAGCCTGTATGTATAATAGTATAAGTAATAATTTTTCCTTTTCCATTTAATTTTAAATTATTCATTTTACCTATACTTTTTCTTCGACAATCTGGGCAAGCTTCTCTAGGGGGGAAAAATATTTTTTCACATGAACCACACTGGTTACCAATTAAGTTATAACGTTGAGGTATCTGTCTCCAGAACCTTGCTACATCTGATTCCATATTTAATATGCCACCTCCAAAATATGAACAACACAGGTCGCTCCTGAACCACCTATATTATGGGTTAGTCCTATTTGAGCATCCTTAACTAGTCTTTTCCCTGCTTCTCCTCGTAATTGCTGAGTTATTTCAACAATTTGGGCAACACCAGTAGCTCCAACAGGGTGACCTTTTGATTTTAGACCACCACTTGTATTAACAGGTAAAGACCCATCAAGGGTAGTAATTTTGTTTTCGATAGCTTTACCACCTTCACCTTTTTTTACAAAACCAAGATCTTCAATCGCACATATTTCTGATATTGTAAAACAGTCATGAACTTCAGCTAAATCAATTTTTTTTGGAGTAATTTTAGATTGTTTATATGCCATATTCGCAGCATGAACAGTTGCATCAAGTGTACAAATATCACGTCTTGCATGAAGTGCAAGTGAATCAGAGCCTTGTCCTGAACCAATAATTTTTATTGGTTTTTTTGTATATTTTTTTGCAATATCTGCTGCACATAATACAATAGATGCTGCACCATCAGATACAGGTGAACAATCTAATAGTCCAAGAGGATCAGCAACTATTGGAGCATTCATAACAGATTCTAAAGTTATAGGTCTTTTATATTGTGCATAAGGATTTAATGCTCCATTAGCATGGTTTTTTACAGCTACTTCAGCAAGTTGTTTTTTTGTTGTACCATATTCATACATATGTCTTTTTGCGATCATAGCATATAGTGATGAAAATGTTGCTCCAAAGAATGATTCCCATTCTTGGTCAGATGCAGTTGCAAGTGTTTCAGATGCAGAAATACCTCCTACATCATTCATTTTTTCTATACCTCCAACTATTACTATATCATTTAATTCTGAGGCGATAGATAGATATCCTTGTCTAACAGCAAGAGCACCTGATGCACATGCTCCTTCGACACGTGTTGATGGTATATGTATATGTGAAAAGCCAGATACATCTGCAACTAGTGCTCCTACATGTTCTTGGCCCACGAAACGACCTGAGCTCATAGATCCTATATACATAGCGTTTATTTCTTTACCTGTTATACCTGCATCAAGTATTGCTTTTGCACCTGCTTCGGCTATTAACTGACGAAAAGATTTATCCCATAGTTCTCCAAATTTTGTTATACCAATTCCTATTATTGATACATCTCTCATATTATATCACTCCAATATAAGTAAATCTCTATATTTTGCATATGTTGCATAGTCAATATATTCTTTGTTTTTTAGCATCTCTGAGAGTAAAGGTGCTCTTTCTTTTTTTAATTCTTTAATTTTATCTGTAATAGTTATATCAAAAGCATCACTTCCAGCACCGGATCCATAACTTGTAAGAAATATTCTATCACCTGGTTTTGCTACATCAAGAACTGATGCAAGTCCTATCATCGTTGCACCAGAATATGTATTCCCAATATATGGACAAAGAAGTCCTTGTTTTACTTGTTCAATTGTAAATCCTAATATCTTTGCTACTTTAACTGGAAATTTTCCATTTGGTTGATGGAAGATTACATAGTCATATTCATCTGGTTTTGTTTTTATCTTTTCCATTAGGTTTTTTGCATTATTAGTAATATGTTTGAAGTATGCTGGTGTACCAGTAAATCTTCCTCCATGTGCAGGATATTTTTTTCCTTCTCTTCTCCAGAAATCTGGGGTATCTGTAGTATATGAACAGGTTTCGTTGATTTTTGCAATAATTTTTTCTTTTCCTATTATAAAACCTGCTCCGCCAGCACTTGCCGCATATTCAAGTGCGTCTCCTGGTGCTGCTTGACTAGTATCCGCTCCAATTGCTAAACCATATTTTATCATATCAGATTTTACTAGAGCCATACATGATTGAATAGCAGCTGTTCCTGCTTTACAAGCAAATTCATAATCAGCAACTTGAAGAATTGGTGTAGCCTCTATTGCTTCACCTACTATTGTTCCAGTTGGTTTTACTGCATAGGGATGTGATTCACTTCCAACATATATTGCACCAATATCTTGTGGATTTATATTACATCTTAAAATTGCAGCGCGTGCAGCTTCTACACTTATTGTTACAACATCTTGATCTGGGGCTGGTACTGTTTTTTCTATAATACCAAGACCGTTTTTAATTGATTCAGGATCCTTCCCCCATGTTTTTGCTATTTCTTCTATTTTTAATCTAAATCTAGGTATATATGAACCATAGCTTATAATTCCAATATCTGTCATATTTAAGTCACTGAAAAGAAAAAATGCAAATATCTATTTATAATTGCCGATTTATTTTTCATATATAAACGAAAAATTAAGTTATAATACATTTATAGTACTATAAATTTAAATCTAAAATATTAATGTATTTTTTTAATAATATTTTACTCATTATAATAAATTAGTTATCCCAAAAACCTCTTGTTTTAGCATAATTAAGTTCTGCCTTTAAAATATCTCTTAAAAACTTTATTTCTACATCTTCAGATTTTTCAATCTCTTTAATATTATATTTCCTTAGAATTCTTGCTGCAGTATCAGGACCTATACCCCGGCCAACAAGAGCAATAATAGCGTATTGACCATAATTTAAAACAAGACTTGCATTCTTATGAAGACGTTTAAATTCTTTTTTTTCTTCATCTTTTAAATCTTTTTTTACAAGAATTTTTCCAATGCCTCTATTATACCTTCTTAAAACTGCAATTTTTCTTGCTTCACAATTAGAGCATTTTAATTTCCCCTTCACCCTTAAGACACTAGTATTCCAAGTATTACCACAGTTTGTACAAACAAGACTTATATCTGTTTCCTCTAGTCTTTTTTTCAAAGCAATTAGAATAGAACGATCTGCTCGCTGAGGAGCCATAAGACCTCTAATTGTTTCTATACCTGCAGTTGAGATTGGAGAAAGTTTCTGAACAATAATTTTAATTTTATTTTCTTGGATTTCTTTTAACACTTTTTGAGTGTTTTTAATATCCATTCGATCCCAGATTACTTTCTCAATGGCTTCATCAAAAATATAGGTATTATTAAAAAGAGTGAGTAATTTTTTAAAACTAACATTTCTGAAATCATAATCTTTTCTAATCGCTCCAAATTTTCTTCCAACATGAACAAGTTGCCAATGTATATATGTAGAATTTCTTGATATCGTTGTAAGTAAATATTCAAGACTTTCAGGTTTAGTTTTATAAAATATATCTTTAATTTTTTTAATAGGGATGCGACATGGTAACTCAAGATGTATTCTATAAGGATCAGTATTTACACCTATACTTTCCCCAATTAATTGAATTAAAAATGCAGATATAAGTCTACCAAGTGTTTCATTTACTTTTGTTCCAAAACAAGCATTTATTATGACTCTTTTATCCTCGACATCTATCGTTATTGTTTTATCATCGGGAATTTCATAACCTTGCTTTACTTGACTATCGATATGTTGAACTAGTTTTTTTATTGAATTATCATCACATGGATATTTTTTTAAATCTTTTTTTTCAAAAACTTTTCTTCTCAGAGATCCTACTTCTCTTGCTACTTCAAAAGGAACAGGTATATCCTCACCACTCCAAGACGGAACATTTCCTATATCATCTGATTGCGAAACCAGTATTTCATCATTTTCTTCAATTTTTACAATATTCCAAGTTCTACCACTTAATATAAATTTTTCTCCTTCAAATACATTATTTAAAACAAAGCTTTCATCAAGTTTACCAATTAGTTTTCTTGTACTTATATCAACAACCCTATAACTTTTTTCATCTGGTATCATTGAGATATTATCTAAAAAATAATGTCTAGAATTTGCTTTTTTTACTATGAAACCTTGCTCATCGATCCATATATTTCTCTGGTTTTTTAATTGTTCAACTATTTTTTTAAAAAAATCATATTTTAGTTTATTAAAAGAATATGATCTAGTAACTATCTCATATATCTTTTCTGTTTTAATTTTACCATACTCTAATGCAATTGATATAATTTGATTACTTAAAACAGATAAAGGAATTTTCCTAACTAGAGTTTTTTCAATTTCTCTATTTAATGCTTTTCTTGAAATAACAATACTCTCAGATAGATCTTCTGGTGTTGTTGCAATAATTACACCCTTTGAAGTTTTTCCTATACTATGACCTGAACGTCCAACTCTTTGGAGTATTCTTTTTACTTCTCTTGGTGAACTATATTGTATTACAAAATCTGTGTCGCCAATATCGATTCCTAGTTCAAGTGAAGAAGTACAAATTAGTGATTTTAATTTTCCATTTTTAAAATCGTCCTCTGCTTCTATCCTTGCAAGTTTTGAAAGAGATCCATGATGTACACCTATAGGATAATTTTTTAACCATATATTAAAACGTGATGCAAGTATCTCAGCTCCATCTCGAGTATTTATAAAAAAAAGAGTTGATACGTGTTTATCAACTAGCTCCTTACATCTCCTAAGCGATGCAAAAGAGAAAGGTTCAATATAAAGTTTTTTTGCAGGAGGGTAATCTGTTTTTTGTATTTTTGGGATTTCAACTTTTAATTTAATTAGTTTTGTTATATCAACTTCTACTATTTTTACAGTTCTTTGTTTTCTTTTTTCAAAGCCAGTTAAAAACTTTGCAACCTCATCTGGAGAGCCAACTGTTGCAGAAAGTCCAATTCTTTGAAAGCTATGATTCATTTCTTTTGTTATTTCAAATAAACGTTCAAGACCAACTGAAAGCTGTGAGCCACGTTCATTATCAGCTAATTCATGTATTTCATCTATTACAACCCATCTGACTTTTTGTAAATGTTTTCTCAACCTTTTTCCTGTAAAAAGTATTTGTAATGTTTCAGGAGTTGTGATTAACATATCTGGTGGATTTCTTGATTGTTTGACACGTTCATTTTGAGATGTGTCACCATGTCTTACAGATATTGTTATTCCAAGATGCTTTCCCAACTCGATTGTTCTTTTTAACATATCTCGATTTAAGGCTCTTAATGGGGTAATATAGACTATTGAAATTCCTTTTATATCCTCCTTTTGATTGTTTTTTTGTTTTAAAAAATTATTAAAAATTGGTAATAATGCTGATTCTGTTTTACCTAGGCCAGTAGGTGCTATAAGTAAGACATTTTCACCTTTTATTATAAAAGGTATGGATTTAGTTTGTGACTCTGTAGGATTATTTATTTTTTTCGAAATCAAATATTTTTGAATTTTTTTATCTAACTGTAGAAAAACTGATGTCATTACAATAAATTTTTTTATTCTAATTAGCCAATTTTTTTTTACTTTTTTTATCCTATTATTTTGTTAAGATATTATTAATATAATGCACCAAACAATATTAATCCAACACCAAACCAAGTTACAGCTCCAATAAAATAATAAGCATTTAC
>JBFEOQ010000031.1:0-21568 GCA_041550515.1 Thermoplasmatota archaeon
AACCTGGCAGTTTTTAAAACTTAAAGAAAAAAATTTACTTATAAAAAAACCACATTTCGCACCTTTTTGTCCGAATTGTGGACCTGTAGCTGTTGATAAATCTGAAACTGATATATCTAAAGGTGGTAATGCAGAAATTTTAGAATTTACAGTTATTAAATTTATTTTATCTGATGGAGTTATACTACCAGCTGCTACTTTGAGACCTGAAACAATTTTTGGCGTTACAAATATGTGGATAAATCCTTCGGTTGAATACATTAAAGCTAAAATTGATAACGAAATATGGATTCTTTCAAAACAAGCTTTTAGTAAACTTAAACACCAAATAAATAATGTTGAGAAAACGGATGAGATTATAAGTGGAAAGGATCTTATTGGTAAAACTTGTAAAATACCACTTATTAATAGAGAGATACCACTTCTTTCAGGGCCATTTGCAGATCCAAATGTTGCAACTGGGATAGTTATGAGTGTTCCAGCACATGCACCATATGATTGGATTGCATTAAAGGAATCTGGTGAAAAAATTGAACCAATAACAATTATTGATGTTAAAGGATATGATTCAAATCCTGCAAAACAAGAATGTGAAAAACTTAGTATAACAAGCCAAAATGAAACAGAAAAGCTTGATCTTGCAACTGAAGAAGTATATAAAAATGAATTCCACAAAGGATATTTAAACGAAAAATGTGGTGAATATGCGGGTATAAAAATATCTGATATAAAAGACGAAGTTAAAAATAAACTTATTGATAACAATCATGCAAAAATTATGCGAGAATTTTCAGATGAAGTAATTTGTCGCTGTCAAACACCTGTGTTAATTAAACAAATACCAGATCAATGGTTTATTAAATATAGTGATATTAACCTTACAGAACAGACAAAAAAACACTCAGCCACAATGAATATTTATCCTCAAGATTATAAATATGAACTCCCAAAAGTATTAGATTGGTTTGATGACCGAGCATGCATTCGTCAAGGCTCATGGCTTGGAACAGAATTTCCATTTAAGAAAGGTTGGATAATTGAGCCAATTTCTGATTCAACACTATATCCGTTATACTATATTGTTTCTAAATATGTAAATGAAGAAAAAATAAAATCATCTGAGATGTCAGAACAATTTTTTGATTATATATTTCTTGATAAAGGAAAACCTCAAAATCAAATTTGGGATGAAATTAAAAAAGATTTTAATTATTGGTATCCCGTAGATATTAACCTAGGTGGAAAAGAACATAAAACTGTTCATTTCCCAGTTTTTATTATGAATCATGTTGCAATAATTCCAAAAGATAAAAAACCACGAGGTATTTTTGTCCACTGGTGGGTTACTCAGAAAGGAAAAGAAAAGATAAGTAAATCCAAAGGTGGGGCTGAACATATAAATGAGGCAGCAACAAAATATGGTGTTGATGCAATGCGACTATATTATGCCCATGTTGGTTCGCCCTTTGTTGATATTGAGTGGGATAAAGAAGCTGTAATTAAGTATAAGAATCGTCTTGCTAATATATTTAAACAGATAAAAAGTTTTAAAAATTATAAAAATAAAAAAAATGAGAATCTTGATAAATGGCTTACAAGTAGCCTTCAGAGGATCATTAAAAAAACATTTAATGCATTTGAAAATTTTGATTTAAGAGTGGCTACAAATGAGATATTTTTTGAAATGCAAAAAATTATTTCATGGTATATAAAACGGAGGGGAAGCAATAAAGAAATTATAGATAATTTTGTAAAAAACTGGCTTCTTCTTATGACACCAATTACACCACATATATCAGAAGAACTATGGCGTGATTATAATAAATCAGGTTTTATCTCAAATGAATTGTATCCACAATTTAATGAAAATAAAATCTCTGAAAAAGATGAAATTGGAGAATATCTTCTCCAAGAGGTAACTGAAGATATTTCAGAAATTTTAAAAATTACTAGAATCAAACCCGAAAAAATATTTATTTATACTTCTCCTTCTTGGAAAAAAGAAATATTTAGAATAGCAATATCTCTTACTAGTGAAAACAAACCCGAAATGAATATATTTATGAAAAAAATTATGAGTAATTCTTCTTTTAAATCAAATGCGAAACAGGTTTCTCAATTTGCAGGAAAGATATTTGGTGAGGTAAAAAAATTTAGCGTTTCTGATAAAAAAAGATATATTGTAAATATAGACGAAAAGAATTACTTAGAAACTGCAGAAGAATATCTAAAAGAATTATTTTCTTGTGAAATTAAAATAATATGTGCAGATGATAAAGATATTTATGATCCTGAGGGAAAAAGTCGTTTTGCAATACCATTGAGACCCGCAATTTTTATTGAATAAAAAAATTATAGATTTATTATTTTTGTTGGTCCTTCTTTGATTTGTGGAGGATCATTTGGTATCTCTCCGATATTGAAGTTTTCAGCTGTTGTTTCGCAATAATAATACTTGACATTATTTTCATCTAACACATAATCTCCTTGTTCATTTATAAGATTCAAACCAACTGCTAAATGACCGATTCTTTCATTATCTTCTTTCCAAGAGTAAAATAATAGTGATGTATCATATTCTAGGTTTTTAAGTATAGTTGCATAAAGAACAGATGTATCCTCACAATCACCTTTTTGTTCAACAAGAGTTTCTATTGGAAAACGCCAATATTCATCCTGCCCCTTTGTTTTGTTGTCGAAGGCATAATCAATATTTTTTTGAACAAAATGAAGTATAAAATTTGCAGTTTCTGTTCTATCAAAACCTTGTGCTATTGCTTGATTATACAGTTTTTCAGATAATGTATTTATTATTTCTTCACCATTTGTTACAAAAGAAACCATTTTAGTATTAGGATTTAGATTGTCATTTTGTGGAATTCTAGAAATTTTGTAATTTAGATAATAGTTGTACTTCTCTTCAGGTATATTTAGATATAATCTATATTCTTTATCTTTATATTCCCAGGAATAAGTCTTGTTTATAATTTTTGTTTCCTTTTCTATTATTGGGTGATTAATCTGATACCATAGAATAGCTTGAGTGCCTTGTGATATTTCGTTGTATTCTATTGTACTGTCAATATTATTAAATTTAAGATTAATTGTTTTTTGACTACTAGGATTTATATCTATTAAATCATCTTCTTTGAATAAATCAAAATCATACATTGAAATTTTAATCTCTATTGTACTTTCTTTGATATTATCAGGAATATCGTAATGAATTATTTGGTTAATTGTTGTTTTTTTATTTAATCGAACTCTATAATTTGAATCCAGATTTTTAATTGTCTTTGAATAATCACCAATTTTAATCACAAAATATATTTGTGCCCAACGGAATATATCTACTCTTTTTATAATTTGAAAACTTTCTAATTTTATATCTATTGAAAGATTAACATATTTATTTATGTCATAATAATCGGCTATTCCATCTTTGTCCGTATCTTTATATGCATTTGGATCATAAGGAAACTCATCTAGTTCAAGTGGTGGAATAGATGTACTATTTGCTTGAGTTTTACCTGGATTCCAAAAATCAGGATGATTATCATTATCAGAATCTATACTTGCAGAGGAATCATATGGGAAACTATCAAGCGTTAGATTAAGAGTACTATCCTTCTGAGTCTTGTTTATATTGAATTCATCAGGAAACCCATCTTCATCTGTATCTTTACTTGAAGAGGGATCTGTAGGAAAGGCATCATTATCATCATAAATTCCATCATTATCTGAATCAATCTGTATTTCAGGATTTTTTGTTTCTTCTAAACAACCAATTAATAATGAAATAATAAGTATTATAATAAGTAGTGATGCTTTAGTTTTCATTTTTTATACATTTAAAAGTATTTATTTTTGTATATAAACTATTCTATTGGTAATAAAAATAAAAACTAATTATAGATACTCTTATTTGTATTAAATGAAAAAAGATTATATCATTGAATCTAAGAAAGTTTGGGATTCTATTGCAAAAAGCTTTGATAAAACAAGAAATAAACCTTGGCAAGAATGTATAAATTTTATTGGAGATATATATCCAAAAAGTATTGTTTTAGATGCTGCTTGTGGTAATGGACGTCATCTTATTCCTTGTGCTAAAAAATGTCAAAAAGTAATTGGTCTTGATATATCAAGAAAAATGTTAGAAATTTGTAAAGAAAAAACAATAAAAGAAAATATTTCAAATGCTAATTTTATTGAATCAACAGTTGGAGATATTCCTATTAAAAAAGCTACAATTGATGCTGTTTTGTATATTGCTGCTTTACATAATATTTATGGTAGAAAAAATAGAATAAAATCCTTAAAAGAAATTAAAAGGTTACTAAAAAAAGATTCAAAAGCAATAATAAGTGTTTGGTCTAAATTTTCTGATAAATTTAGAAAATCGCTTCAAAATAAATATTTATATAGTAAAAATTTAGATTTTTGGGATAAAAAGATTTTATGGAAAAAGGATGGTCTTAATATACCACGTTTCTATCATTTGTACGGTAAAAAAGAATTTATTGAAGATCTTGAAGAAGCTGGTTTTAAAATAAAAAAAGTATTTGGTGTTAAAATAAAATCTGAGAAATATAGTGATAATTATTTTGCAATTGTCACAAAATGAATTTTAAGTTTAATCTTATTAAAAATTTATTTAGGTGATATTTATATATCAGTATTTGCTTAGAAATTTAAATATAGGGCGTAAAAAATGGTTAAACTTAAACTTGATCTAACTGAATTGGAGATAGAAATACTCTCAAACTGTATAGAGTTAGCTATTGATGTTAAACCTATGAATGAAAAAGAAAAACAAACTGCAAAAACAATTTTAAAAGAATTAAGTAAATATATTTAAAATAGTAAAAAAAAAAAAAAAAATAAGAAAATTTTAAAAATATTTAAAATTTTTTCTTAAAAACAATATCACTTAGCATACCTATTTCTTCAGGAGTTAAATTATCAACTCTCTTATTTCCATAATAACTGTTTTTAAGATTGTAAAAATATTTATCTTTAATAATATTTTTAATTTTTTTTCGCCTATTTGAAAAGAGAGTTTTTACAAAATCTTTGAAAAAAAATTCATTTTCAACAAAGAAAGCTGGAGTTTTCCTTGGAACAAGTTTAACTATTGCAGAATCTACTTTAGGTATAGGATAAAATACATTTTTAGAGATAGTTCTTAAAAGGTTACAATCTGATTTATAATAAACATTTACAGATAATCTAGAGTAATTTTTATTACCAGGTTTAGCGATAATTCTATCAGCAAATTCTTTTTGATAAATTAAGATTGCTAAATCAAAATTATAATCTAGTATTTTAAATGTAAAAGGAGAAGATATCTGGTAAGGTAAATTAGAGATAACTTTGTTAAACTTAGGTAGTTTTTCAAAATTTAATTTAATAATATCATTGTTTATAAGAATAACATTTGAAGGTAAGATTTCTTTAAGAGATTTAATTAATTTTTCATCTATTTCAACAGCTATCACTCTATTCACTTTTTTTGCGAGAAGATTTGTAAGAATTCCTTTTCCAGGGCCAACTTCAAGAACAACATCACTTTTTTTTAAATCTGCATATTCTATTTCAAGTTGTGCAATATTTGGATCAATTAAAAAATTTTGACCAAGTTTAACTTTCATAATTAATCTATTTAATGATACATTTTAGAAATTGGTGGACGTGTAAATAACCGATATTTTTGATCTGGATCAGTAAGCTCAAGTTCTACCCTTTTAGCAATAAGTTTATCAGGAGCTCTTAGAAAATCTATGCGATCGCACATCTCTTTAAAACTTTCAAAAGGTTTTTTCTTACGTTCATCAAGTATATCATGCATCATTTTTTTACCTAATCCCGGTAAAAGTTCTAGTACATGAAAACGAGTAGAAATAGCAGGTGCTTCATTATAAAATTTTAAAAACCTATCTTTTTGATCGTTAACCATATCGATTAAAACATAGGGTAGCTCCCCATGTGCTGTAGAAGTCATATCTTCATAGTTTATTCTACCTTTAATTTTAGCAATTTTTGTCCTAAGATTTGGATCTTTTCCAACAAATATTCGTTCACCAACAGCAAAACTTGCATCTTTTTTTGGAACAAGTTCTAAGAGAGTAAATTGATTTTCACCTATGCCATAAACTGTAGGAAATCTTTTATGCAGAGGTAAATCTCCTCGCCCCCTAGGTAAATAATCTAAAACGTATACATAGTCCTCCACATTTAAACCTCCAAATCTCTCCTCATTTCTACTATATCGTTTTATTCTATATTATATTTTATAACAATATCAAGTATTTTTTTAATATCTTCAGCAGATATGGTTATTCTTTCTTTTGCAAATATTGTTTTTATATCATCTTCAGTTTTTGGTAAGATATCTGCAATCTTTATCGCATGTATTTCATTAATATCCTTAATTTCTATTAATTCTTTTATCATATCACCTATTTTTTTTATAGGTAATTTACCAAATTTTGTTGCATGTTCAAGAGCAACTTTTTGTTCATAAATCAACTCTTTTCTTTCTTTACTAATTTTCTTAAGAGTATTCTTAACCTCAGCAAGTGTAACAGGTTTTATCAATTGATCAGTTGACTCCAATCTATCGCACTCTCCTTAGATGATCTGGTTTTACGACAAGTATTTTATGTTTTTTTCCATCATTTATTCCTACAAGATATGAATCTCCTTGTTTTCCTTCTATTTTACCAGTATAACCATGGAAACGAATAGATGGCATACCTTTATGAATCGAAGGGTCTATAACAATATTTACATTTTCTCCATCTACAAACTCTTGTAGAGATCTTGTAATTGATTTTAGACCTTTATTTCTTGGTGTTTTTCTAAGTATTTGTCTACTTTTACTCCTTATTCCTTTGGATCTTTTTACCAACTTTTATTCCCCCTTGATCTCCATTACATCAAGTTCGATAACTTTACAGGGTGAATCTATTATCTCAGTAATACTAGGTTTTGTTCGTCCGTTATCACCCGTAACTAATTCTTTTATGTAAGTCCCAGATTCAGTTTCTAATGTAATTACCGCATTAGTATCTTTTACAGATTCGACTACACATCTATATATATGTTTTTCTCTAACCATATCGGCTCGTCTATGAGCCACTCTTGATGGTGTTATTTGATTAATAGTTGAGTTCTGTAATGAAGAAGACACCTTTTTAAGTTTTTCGTTATTTAAAATTGTATTCGACTTTATAACAACCCGATATACTTTCCTATAACCTGAATTTTTAATTCTAGCTATCTCTTGTCTATCTGAAAATCTAAGATTATTTACCTCAATTAAACCTTTATTTGAACTATTAATTTTATCCTTTAAAACATCTAAATTAATATTTCTAACTTTTGGATTTTTAATCTCTAATACAAATGGTCTACCATCTCCAAGCATACGAACATCAATATCTTCTCTACCCGCCCCATGAAATGATTCATCCACTGCTTTTGTAACATTTAGTATTTCTTTAGAAACTAACTCTTCTATACTATTCTCATACAATTTACCAAGATAATCACATTTTCTGCAACCTTTTCCATAACATATTTTACAAAACCACTTCGTTTGAGGTAAATTCCTAGAATATTTTTTATATTTTCCATAGATAAATAATGAAGCAATCTGCAATGTTATTACATTAAAAGAAGTATCCAATATTATCATAATATGAGGGTTTTTAAAATCAACAAGTTTTTTATTATTTTTTTCAATTTTTAGACCAATAGTTCTATTTAGTTCATTTTTTATACTCTCAGAATACTCAGAATCTATTACAGAAAAAAGTTTATTTTCTTTATTAATAATATCCTCATCTATTTTACATCCAATTAAAAATGTATCAAATTCATAATCCTTCAAGGAATCTATTATTAAGTTATAAAAAAATTCTACTTCACTAGACAAACCCTGACATAATTCACAATAAATTGGTTTTATTATTGTTTTAAATCCTATTTTTTTCCTCAGAAAACTACCTATATCTTTGTTACATGAACTTTTTTTTAATTTTGAAAAAAGTCTTCCTAAACAATAATCACAAAGATGAAACTTTAACAATAATTTTTCAACAGTTTTTAATATTTTTTGATTTTCAGGAATGTCTATCATTTACTTAGAACAGATAAAAACAAGTGTTTTTTAAAGGTTCTCTATAAAAAAATTTATTTTTCATTCTCTTCAATAATTGATAAGCTAAAAAAAAAATAAAAAATTAAAAATATACTAATTATGTATAAAACATTTCTTTTTAGGAACTTTTTTAATATAGAGTAATATTCAAAGTAAAAAAATTTGAATAGGTCGGTACACATTATGGTAGAAGTATTTCCATTTAAAGGTATAATCTACAACAAAGAAAAAATAAAAAAACTTGACAATGTAATGTCTCCACCATATGACATAATATCTGAAGAAGATCAAAAAAAATTATATAATAAACACCCTAAAAATTATGTAAGATTAATTTTAAATAAAAAAGAACCAACAGATGATATTAACAATAATAGATACACAAGGGCAAAAAAACTCTATGAAGAATGGCTTTCTGATTCTACATTAATAAAATCTGCCAAAGATTCAGTTTTTCCATATAAAATACAATATAATATAGGTGGAAGTAAAAAAACTATGAATGGTTTTTTTGTTTTATTAAAAATAGACCCGAATTATAAATTAGTTAAGGCACATGAAAGAACTCTTTCTAAACCTAAAGAAGACAGATTAAATCTTTTACGTACTTGTAGATCAAATCTTGAACCAATACAATTGTTGTATATAGATGAAAAAGATATAATAAAAAAGACTATAGATAAAAAAATAACAAAACCAATAATTAATGTAAAGGATTATGATGGTTTCAATCATAAGCTTTGGAAACTGGATGATAATGAATCTATCTCAATGATACAAAATGAGTTAAAAAATAAAGTATTATTTATAGCAGATGGTCATCATAGATATCAAACATCGATAAACTATGCAAATGAAATGAATGTAAAAATATGTGATAAAAAACTTAACCCTCCATTTAATTTTATAATGGTCGTAGTTGCAAATATATTTGATAAGGGTTTATCAATTCTACCAACTCATAGATTTGTTAAAAAAAGAGATATTAACATTAAAGATTGTTTAGATGCTTTAAAAGAATATTTTATAATTGAAGAAAATATATTTTTAAAAAAAGATGCGAAAGCAATAAGTAAAAAAATTATTGAAGAAATAAAAACAAAAAATAAACATAAATTCGCAATATATACAAAAGATAAATATTTTATTTTAACTTTAAAAGATGAAAAAATAATGGATGAATTTGCTTCTGATAAGCCAACTATTTGGCGAACACTTGATGTATCAATTCTTCATAAAGTAGTTTTTGAACATACTATGGGAATAACTCAAGATAATCTTGAAGATCATGTAAAATATACTCGTATAGATGAAGAAGCTATAAAATTTGTAAATCAAGGAAAATATGATTTTTCAGTTTTAATGAACGCAACAAAAATAAATGAGCTAAAAAAAATTGCAGAATCTGGAGAACATATGCCTCAGAAATCAACTTATTTTTTACCTAAGATGCTTTCAGGTCTCGTTTCATATAAAATGGATTGAAATTCGTTTTAATTTAATATATATATTTCACTATATAATTTCACTATTTTTTTACATTTTGACTTTTTTGATAAAAAGTATTAAATAGTATTAATGATAAAATATAACATGTTATTAATTATCTTCATAAATGCTATTTATTTATTATAAAAAAGGGGAATTAAAAATGTTAAAAAGTTTAGCTCAAATATTTTATTTTTTAATAAGTATGAGGTGATTATGTAAAATGCCTTTAATGTTTTATATATTGATAGGATTTTTGATTGGTTTATCGACTATGGCAATTATAAGTTTGTATAAATGGGCATTAAAATATTGGCAGGACGGTTTTTATTAAAAATAAGAATCTAATATAAAAAAAAAGAGAAAAAAGATAGATGTTTTTTTAATAATATGGGACTTAATGAGTTAATTTTTCTGTTCCTTCAGTTTTACCTGTGTCCCAAATCGCTCTGATTGCTAAAAGACCTGCGGCTGGTGCCACAAATACAGCAAGCATAGTTGCTATACTTGAAATATATGGTCCTATATAATTTAGTTCATATACCCAACTGGTACTTGCAGCAATTGCTATACCAACTAAAACTAATGCTGCTAGCAAAAACGTTGGTAATTTTTCATATGATATATTTCCAAGTGCTAGGAATGTTAAAATTCCAACAACAAATCCTAAGACCACTAGCAATATTGCAATATAATTATTAGTATCTGTCCAAAGATTTGCTCCGAATATAAAACCGAATACTATGGCTATTAGGAGTCCTAACAAGAACAACCAGCTAGATATTTTCTTAAACATTGTTTCCATACTCCATCCTATCTCCTATGTTTTTAATTCTTTAAAACATATAGACGGTATTTAAATATTTAGTGTAAATAAATATGCACTTATATATGTAGATAAATAAGCTTATCATAACATTAAATTATGTTATTATATCAATACAACAATTTTAACAATTTGTCTTTTTAATAGGATATTCTTATATATGATAATTAATGAAATTTAATAATATAAAAAAATTGGATTGACATAGAAAAAATATTGTGGTGAGGATCAATGAATTTTTTATACACCTCTTCCTACATTCATTGACCCTCTCTATTACTCATTAAAAAATTTCAATTAGAAAAGTTTAAATTTGAAATCAGTATTTTTTTTAAAATGATGGGATATGAAAACAATCATGATAATAGATGATGAGTTAACTGTTTTAAAAAATGCTAAGTCTTTTTTAGAAAAGGACTTTAAAGTAATAACTGTTGATTCCTATAAAAAAGCTCATGAAATAATTGAAAAAAACGATAATGATCTTTGTTTAATACTTATAGATTCCAA
Source organism: Thermoplasmatota archaeon (assembly GCA_041550515.1). Taxonomy (GTDB): domain Archaea; phylum Thermoplasmatota; class E2; order DHVEG-1; family DHVEG-1; genus PFL35. The sequence continues at coordinate 10,992 of JBFEOQ010000031.1, forward strand.
TATCCCTGATACTGATATACCTGCCTTTTTTTCTTTTAAACCAAACATAGATAAAAAAAGAGATACCACAAAAATAAACGATTTTCTAATTAAACCATTTACTCATAATCAATTAGTGGAATTTATAAATGATAAGATTAGATGAACTTGATTTTTATATAATAATAATTCTTAAAACAAATTATATCAGATATAATATCTTAATTTAACTACTGTAATAAAAATATATAAATTAATTCTCGAAAAATTAAATAGTTATTTTATATCTAATAAATTTTTATAAAAAAAAAAATTTAAAAAATCAAGTTAGAAGGGAGTAAAGTATAAATTATTTAATTATTTAAAAAAAACCATCTAGATGTAGGAATTTTTTAAAATAAGTATAAAACAATTTATTACAAATTATATATCAATTTTTAGTAAAAATTGCAAAGATAAAACAAAAGTAAATTAGTGGGGAAGAGATTATTGATTTGTTAAATATTAAAAATTATCAGTAAACCTTTTTAGTTTACTTACATTCATGGTATTAAATTTATCTAATTACTATGCAAAAAAAAGATTTAATTGAATACAAAAGAAAGTATGATACGTTTCGCCATCATGCCTGGGCAGGTGGTATTCTATTATCTTTATTAATGGTAATAAGAGTTCAACTTGAGATTTTAAATATATCTAATATCCCTGATTTAATAATATTACCGATAGGAATTATTCTAACAGTTTATGTTCTAATATCAATTTTTTTTACCTATAGATATTTATCTGGTTTAAATGTTCAGCAAGAACATCAAATTATAGAAGTTAAAACTATATCCAATGAGGTTGAAAAAGATAAATTAAAATTGGAAAAGAAAAAGATAAAAGCAGAAATTAAAAAACAAAAGAAGATGAACTGAAATAAAAAAATTTGGAAGTGAAATATTAGATGCAAAGTACTGAGAAAAAAAACATTGTTTTTGCTAGATTTTTACCGGGTGAAGATGTTAATAAAAAATTAATAGAATTATGTAAAAAACATGATATAAAATCTGGAGTTATTATATCAGGTATTGGTCAATTTGAAAAAGTAGAATTAGGTTATTTTAAATGCAAAGGAGATTATTCGCACGAAATATTTGAAAAACCTCTAGAAGTTTTATCATTAACTGGCAACATCTGTAAAAATGGAGATGAATATATTTTACATATTCATGCAGTTTTAAGTGATGATAAAAAAAACGCTTTTGGAGGTCATTTTATAAATGCAATTGTAAGTATTACTGGTGAAATTGTTATACTTAAAACAAATATTTTATTTAAAAGAGAATTAGATGAAAAAACAGGCCTTAAAAATATAATTTTAAAATAGTAAAACTATTTTAATTAATAAACAATTACACTGAAATGGAAGGTTTTGGAGAAAAATACTATGCCAAAAATCACAGAACTAAACAATAAAATTAAAACACTAAAGGATGCACGTGAAATATTTCACGAAGAATATACTAAATCAGATTTTCACAAGAAGAGAGAAGCACAACCACAAGAATCAGTACCTCCATCACCTGAAGACAAAGAAATATTAAAACTTTTAACAGTAATTCATCAAATAGATATTTATATCAAAAAGTTACAAGATGAACAATTCTCACTTCTAAAAAAAAATGAATAATAATTTTAGATTATATTTCTTTTTATTCCGAATATTGATCTTATAAGAACAATAATTGGTATAATTTCAAGTCGGCCTATCCACATATTAAATATAAGCATAATCTTTGCAACAGATGACATACCTACATGAGTAATTCCCGTCGTAAGACCAACATTTCCTTGTGCTGAACATACTTCAAATATCACATCACCAAGACTTCTAGTATTATATATAATTCCTACAATCAATATTCCAAAAGCTAGAAGTATAACCCATATAAAAGAAATAATTGCAGCTTCATTAATGAGATCCATAGCCTCATCTTTTGATAGAAATCTACTACCAAGTTTATGAGCAAAAACTCTACGAGGTGTAGAAATGGCTCTTTTAATTCTCCAGCTAACACCATTATACAAAAGAATTGCTCTGAATAATTTAATACCCCCTGCAGTAGAACCTGCAGCACCACCAATAATCATTGCAAAAGCTAGACCCAATTTTGCTATTTCACTCCAACCCTCTGGACCGCCTATAACATTAACAGAGGCAAAGCCTGTACAAGTTAAAGCAGATGTAAATTGAAAACTGGATAATTTTAAAGAATATAAAACGTCACCATTAATAAAAGGTAGTTTTAAATTAATATAAGTAAGACCTATAACACCAATAATTAATAAAATAATCATGGCTTTAAATTGTACATCTGAAAAAAATTTTTTAACACGACCTTTTAATAAATCATAATGAGCTGCAAAAGCAATTGCACCAAAAATCATGAGTATTATAATAACAATCTGACTGATTATTCCAAAACTAGTGATACTATTATCATTAACAGAAAAACCCCCAGTAGCAATAGCCGTCATAGCATGATTCAATGACTCCCAAGGGCTCATTCCATCTGAGGTTATAAAACCAATTATTGTAAGGGCAACAACACCAATTATGGTATATAATAAAAATATCCACCATATAGTCCTAACAGTTGAAATAATTGAAGGATGCATTTTTTGATCACGAGCTTCACCCTTATAAAGTACAAATGACCCCGTTCCAGGTCGAGCAAGAATGCTAAGAGTCAAAACAATTACACCAACACCACCAATCCATTGAATCAGAGAACGCCAAAACTGTAGAGTATAAGGCAAAAGACTCTCCTTATCTACCATCGTTAGACCTGTTCCAGTCCAACCAGACATCGATTCAAAAAATGCTGAAAGTGGATCCATATAAAGAAGTGCTTCTTTATTGTAAGGAATTAAAATTAAAGGTATAATACCTATAACAGGAATTAAAACCCAACTGAGCGCTGCAGAAACCATGGCAGTCTTAAAATTTGGATTATCTGCTTTGCGAAAAAAATAAAATAAGGGTAAGCCAAAGCAAAAGAAAACAGTAGAAGTAATCAATATCGGAAAAATAGCATCATACATACAATTAGTACCATATTCACCAAAATATAGAGGTACAAATAAAGTAATAAGACTAACAAAGCCTATCATTATTGATATTAAACCAAGAGTCCTAAGAACATTTCTTAGATCACTCATCTGTTATTCTCCTTTTTAATATTCCATTGATTAATTGTTACAAAAAATAAAAAACTAATACTTATTACTTGCTGTTTAGTAAAAACTATAATGAATTTTAAAGATTTTTTTAAAGTATTAATCTCGAAAGTTTATATACTCGTTGAGGTCGTATGACTTTATGATTATTCAAAAACAGGTCTTTTAAAACAAATATATTTTTATTTATTTTATGTTTTTTTGTAATTTTATGCTAATTAATTACTTTTCTTAATAACATATGTAACATATTTGGTAATAAAGTTTTTAAAATAGTAATATATTCTTATTACACAATCTTCGCGTGTGTATTGGGTTCTATAACTTTAATCCCCTATTAATAAACCCAATACCCCCGACTTTAATTTTTTTACTGTTTTTTTACCTATTATGGCTTTTTTTGACTATTTTTTATTAAGTTTTTCACTTTTTTGTATTCATACCCTATTATTAATAATAAAACAAATGTTTATATCATTCTATATTAATTGAAATATTGGGAGATATGATGTTTATAAAAAGGAATATAATTTTATTTGGTGCCTTTTTATCAGCATTTATTCTTCTTTTAGTTCCTAATATCGGTTGTATTAATTCAATTGTCCCAAATGTTGAAATTTCTAATTTTATGAATATCAGAATCGAGGTTTTAAAAAAAACTGAATCTATATTGAATTCAGATTGTGGTTGTGAAGATTCAAAAACAACTAATTCTCATAATTATACTATTATTTGTTATATATTGTATAGTATATTTGCTTATCTTGGAGCCTTTCTTTATTATTGTGTGGTTTATGATCATGATTTTTTATTTAATGTTACTCAGAGTTTAGCAGGAGCTATATACAAAATGGGTGAGCTATTTAACTGTAGTTGGTATTATCCTATTAAATAAATTTTTATTTTCTTTTTATTTTTCATTTTGGTAATTTTTATTTTTTTATGAATATTAATTACTACATAGCGTTAAAAAAACCTGATTTATTTTTAACAGGTTTTTAGCTTGTTTTAAGTTCATAAAAATTAATATCTTAATTATTTTTTATATATATTTTCTATTGTTTTATTTTTCGTTACTCAAACCAAGCTGGCCATCTACAGTCACAGTTATCCCTTGCTATAGTATATGTGATATAACCTATATACGCTGGAATATATGGTGTTATTCCTATTGAATTCCAAAACATAAAATAAATATAATTAGGCAAAAAAATTTGAAGCAAGAATAAACATATAAATGGATGTCTAAGCCTTATTTTATTTTTAATATTAGACATAATAGTATCAATATAATCCATATCACTTATTTTAGGTATATTTTTACTTGTTATGTCTTCAAGTTTCTGTATATCTATTATATTTTTTTCTATCATAGGTTTTTTTATACTAGTAACAATTGGAGTAATCAAAAGAATAACTGTTGTAAAAATAAAAATAAACATTATTTTTTTTCTCATTTTTTATATTCTCCCTAAAAATTTTTTATTTTATTCAATTATGATATAAATTATTTAAATAAAAATTTATCTATTAAATTAATATGTAACATTTGTAATATATAAACATTTAATTATTGTATCTTGTTTAGATGAACTTATAGTTTTATAAATTCCCAATTTCCTTTACTCTTTGTTCTAATTCTAATATTAAATCCTTTGATAAATCTCTTTTTGTAAAAGCATCAGCTTTCGCAGCAATAGAAATTTTAGCGGCAAATATTCTTGCAAGCTTACCTCTCTTAGATTTTGCTGCTTTATTTATATAAGGATGCTGAAAAATTATTCCATGTTTAGGAGGAAGGTTACCCTGTTTTTTTGATCTAAACAATGCTTTTTCTGCACCAAGAATCTGAATCGTCGAAGAAGGAAGCATTGCTAGTTTCTGAAGACTGTTGGCATAAGATATTAATCTTGCTCCAATAAGGGGACCAATAACACTGCTTACATTTGGAGCAATTATATGCATATCTGATTCTATTTGCTTTTGAAGATTAATTATTTCAGAATTAACAGTTTTATAAGTATTTTTTAATGGATCGATTCTTTTATCAAGTGTATAATAATTAGACCAACTATCCAATCGTTCTTTGAGTAAATTAGATGTTTGAATAAAATCATCAAGAGTCTTGATCATCTGTATAATTTGATTATCTGGTGAAAGTAGTATTTCATTTGCATTTTTTTGCGACACAATAAGCGATACTTTTTTTAATAAATCAAAACTATAGCCATATTCTTCTGATTTTATAGTTATACTTTTAAAGGAAAAATCATCCTGTATATAAGTACCTATTTTCTGCAATCTTTTTTCAAAAACAAAAACATCAATATTTTTTGATAGTTTTCTTTCTTCAGATAAAATCTTCCCTTGACTTATCATTAAAAGTTTTTCAGCAAGTTTTTTTTCATCTTTTGGAAAAAGAATATATTTTTTAACAATAGTTTTATCGTATAAAAACGTCCCAAACCATTTTGTAACCAAATACATTTAATCTTAACTAGAAAATGGAATTATTTTATTTATTTTGCGTAAATATATCTCATCAATTGTAATAACTTAAATATTTTATGTTTTCGTCATTATAACAAATAATTTTATACAATAAATCATGTACAAAAAAAGAATAAAAAAAATTTAAAAAAAAATATAATCTCTAATAATAGACCTATTTTTTTATAATGAATTAATATAATTATTTCAAATTTTTTTTTCTAAATTATTTATTTTAATCATTTTAAAAATTTTTTATAAAAGAAATAATTCAACTATAATTACTAGTCAAAATATTTAAATAGTTAATATGGTTTAAATATTATGATTTGAAAAAAATTTAGAGATGATGAAAATGAAAAGAAGGGGGATTTTCATTTGTTTAGTTATTGCAGTTTTTACCTTATTAACTTTACCTTCGATTTCTGCTGTTGAATTAAATACAGTAATCAAGCAAGAAAAAACATTTACAAATGACATACAAGAAATAATAACAGAACATATCGATGATGAGGTTTTCATAAAAACAAACAATACTATACTATTAACTGTAATATCTTTACTGCTTGATTATATAGCATATAGACTAATAAAAGAAAATTATACAGAGTTAGCAATTTTAATTCTCTTATTAAACCTAATAATAATTGTAAAATATATAGTATAATATTAATTTAAAAAGTTATATACTTATTTTATTAGATATTATTGAAAAAAAAGAATTATAAAGAGAGTTAATTTTAAATACTAGAAAAATTTTCCGTTTTGATGTTAAATCTTGAAGCTTTATATGATAATAAATTTTTGATAACTCTTTTTATTTTAATATTGAGGTGTTAACTTGATAGAGATACCGGTAAAAATTTCAGATCTTAAGTTAAAAAATCCTACAATTCTTGCATCTGGTATAATGGACGAAGATGCTGGTAGTATGACTCGAATTTTTAAATCTGGTGCTGGAGCAATTGTCACTAAATCAATTGGTTTAAAACCCAGATATGGATATCCTAATCCTTCTGCTATTGAGCTTGAATGCGGATTACTAAATGCAATGGGTTTACCAAATCCAGGTATTGAAGAATTTACAAATGAATTAATAAAACTAAAAAAATCAAAAATTACAACAATTGGTAGTATTTTTGGTTCAAATAATAAAGAATTTAAAATACTTGGAACCAAAATGGAGAATGCAGGTGTAAATGCAATAGAGCTAAATATGAGTTGTCCCCATGCAAGAGGATACGGTCTTGAAATAGGTTCCAATCATAAAACTGTAGAAAAAATCACTAATAATATTAAAAAATCTGTATCCATCCCTGTTTTTGTAAAAATATCACCTAATCTTACTGATGTAACTAAAATTGCACAATCAGCAGAAAAAGCTGGTGCAGATGGGATCGTTGCGATAAATACAGTAAAAGCAATGAAAATTGACATTGAAATGCAAAGACCAATTTTATCAAACAAAATTGGAGGATATTCAGGTAAAGCAATTAAACCAATAGGAATAAGATGTGTGTATGAAATTTATAAAAAAGTAAATATCCCAATTATTGGAGTTGGTGGTATAAACACAGGCAAAGATGTAATAGAATATATAATGGCTGGAGCTTCAGCTGTACAAATAGGATCAGCCATATATTATAGAGATATTACAGTATTTAAAGAAATATGCAAAGAAGTTAATAACTGGATGAAAACTCACCATTATAAAAAAATAGATGATTTAATTGGAGTAGCAAATATATGAATTATCCAATTATCACAAAAATAATTGAAACAAATAAGGAAAATAACTATATTAAAACAATTAAGTTTAAACATGATAAAAAAATTATTCCTGGACAATTTTATATGATATGGATACCTGGTGTTGATGAAATTCCTATGAGTGTTTCATACATTAATCATAATATAAAAGGAATAACATTTAAAAAAATTGGGGATGCAACAAATACATTATTTAATTTTAAAAAAGGGGAAAAAATTGGTATACGTGGACCATACGGAAAAGGTTTTAAGTTAATTGGTAAAAAAATTCTTTTTGTTGGCGGTGGTACAGGTATAGCAATGCTTGTACCAGCAATAGAAGAAGCAATTAAGAAAAATATTGAAACTAAGGTGATAATAGGTGCAAAAACAAAAAATGAAATATTCTTTGAAAAAAGAATAAAAAAATCAAGTGCAGAATTATTTATATCAACCGATGATGGTACATATGGATTTAAAGGATATGCGACAGATATTGCAAAAAATATTATAAAAACAAACCAATTTGATCTTGTTTTAACCTGCGGACCTGAAACTATGATGAAAAAACTAATGGATATCTCAAAAAACCTTAGTTTTCAGGCGTCTTTAGAACGCTTTATGAAATGCGGTTTTGGAATATGTGGACAATGTTGCATTGGAGATGGAATAAGAGTTTGTACCGAGGGACCTATTTTTGATGCAAAAACTCTTTTTAAAATTCAAGATTTCGGAATTTTTAAAAGAGATGCATCTGGTAAAAAAATACTAATTTAATTGATAAGAATATGTGTTTATAAATGTATAATAATCAATAAAAACGGTGAAGTTGATATTATTGATATCACAGATGATTTAGTTAATGCTATTGAATTTGAACTAGGCTTATAGAATTATTTTTCATATGAACTTGAAAAAATAGTTACTAAAAATGAAAACTATTAACATTATGAAACTTGGTATGATAATAATTTACTCTAAAGATAAGAGGTCTTAATGTTTATTAAATAATTTTAATATATTTTAAGATGTTTTCTGCTAAAATTTTAAGTAATTATTGACATTTTGTATCATGGTTTTTTATATATCTTTTAAAATTGTTTATTCACCTACTAACTGAACTATTAAATTTCTATTTCTTTTTCTTGTGTCTAATTCAATAAAAACTAATTGTTGCCAAGTTCCATGAATGATTCTACCATTCTGAAATGGTAATGTAAGACTTGCACCCATTAGAGTAGCTTTTACATGACTTCTACCGTTATCATCGTGCCAAGTCAGGTGATGTCTATACTTTTGATTTTTTGGTGCAATTTTATCTAATGCTCTTGGAAAATCATACTTTAGGCCTGGTTCATATTCAATAGTAGATATTGTTCCGGTAGAACCTGCTACGAATATATTACATATACCCTCTTTTAACTCTGATATCGATACAATTTCCTGTACATTATCTGTAATGTCAACTATGTCATTTTCACCTTTGGTTGCGATTCTTATTTTACTATTATATACAGCCATATTACACCTGTGTAATAAGTATTTTTTATTTTGGATTTTATCTAATATCCAGAAACTCAGATTAAAATTTTTGTAACACTTTTTTATTTATAAACTTCTCATTAATAATTAATAAAAAAAGTGTTTAGAAAGGGTGTTTTTCTCTTAGAAAAAAGGGATTAAATATAATAGATAGGATTTTTAGCCATTATCTACTCTTATTCGACATGAGGGTAAGGATAAATTATTATTTGAATAATTTTCTACCATTTACCATATTGATAAGAAAACGTTAAAAAAATAATATCCATCTGATCCATATGCATATCATTAGATTCAGAATATGCATAAACTTTTAACGTATGTCTACCAATAAGTGGATAAAATTTTCCCTGAATTCTCCATTCATATGGTGGTGTTTCATCCCAAAAAATGAACATATCATCTATTGTAAAAATAACATATCTTACTTTTACTTTACAAATAACTTCTGCTTTAGCTACTGGTCTTCCAATAACAACTGTTATCCCACGTAATCTATTAAAATAATATTTAGCAAATGGTAATTCTATTAATGGTTTATCTTGGAAATACCCCATTCCTTCTAGAGGTTTACGCAAAATAACTTGAATCTTAATTGGTTTCATTGCTAATTCGGTTAGAATAGCTAACATTAATTTTGTTGATTTTATTTGATATGTAAGATTAATATATTTTAAAGTGTCATTTTCTGAATGACCCACATTATTTGGATCATGTTGAGCAATCCAAACCCCTTCATATCCATAATCAACAAAAGCTTGATTATCTGCTCCAGGGTAATTTGGCATATCTTCTACATACATTTCATTTATGTCCATATATTTTTGGCTAATTTTTTTAGCAAAATCTACAATCCATTTTGATTGTTCTTCATGAAAAAAACGTAATATTTTTCCACCATCGTTAGTTTCAGCATAACCAATTATATCGAGGTTTAACACAGCAATTATATTTTCATTTCTATTATATGCATCAAGAGCATACCTAAAACTCCCATATGTTCCGACTTCTTCTCCAGAAAATGCGATAAATTTTATTGTATGATTAAATGAATATTTACTTAAGATTTCAGCAATGCATAGTACTGCAACAACTCCTGAACCATCATCATTTGCACCTGGAGAATTTTTAAATGTATCATAATGAGCACAGATGATAAATATTGCATCTGATGAAAAATCATTTCCTTGAAGAGTAGCAACAATATTTTTACTTTCATATTTTTCAAAATTCCATTCATGAAATTCAACATTTAAATCCATTTGTTTAAATTCATCATAAATCCACTCTCCAGCCTTTGTACAGTTACTAGTTCCTGTATACCTAACTCCAAAATTCATTAGATTTTGAAAGTAATATAATATTTTTGATTCATTAATTGAATTTATCATTTTAATAATGTCAATATCATCAAATGAAAAATTATTAAATTGTATGACTTGTTTTTCAGATGATGAAGAGATACTATTTGTTAAAAATAAGCTAATACAAACTAAAATTGAAATATATTTTATATTATTTTTCATAAATCAACGTAAATAATTCATTTTTTAATATATAAATATTTTTAACTTAAATTTAACTATATAGTA